>NZ_JAACGG010000197.1:0-572 GCF_022810525.1 Candidatus Cardinium sp. cByotN1 | reverse complement strand
GATACTACTGATCATCTATTTAAAAACTGCTATTCTGCTTAATAATCAATGAAATAAAATCCTTAAGTAGAGGCCATTGATCGCTCAGCTAGTTGGAATCTAATCTTGATTAGTGTGTTATATCCTCCTGACATGGCTTGTCTTTCTCTACTTCATCCAATTTTGCTATAATAGCAGATTTTAGCTTGTCATTTATTTTAGACTCTCTCGTCATACTTCGGACATCTTCACCTTCCTCAGTTTTGATACATATATCTGCCCCATTGTTTATGAGAAGATTAACTTTTTCTTCTTGTTCTTGAGGATCATCAAGATTAGCGGATACTAGTATCATTAGGGTTGTAATGTTATTATTGAATTGTGCATTCACATTTGCTTTTTTCTCTTTTATTAAATACTCGCAAATTTTTATGCTTGCGCGTGTTATTGCATACATCAATAGCGTTTGATCGTCTTCAGTTTTTGCATTTACATTTAGGCCTTTACCAACCCAATACTTTACCCTGTCTAGTGACCAATGATTCGACCAAAGGTCTGTCCGTATTTTTTCACTTAAGACCATAGGATCTGCT
>NZ_JAACGG010000196.1:0-224 GCF_022810525.1 Candidatus Cardinium sp. cByotN1 | reverse complement strand
CCACAGTCGTCAACGGATACACAATTCAGCTTATAGCTACGGATATGGGGTTATATCAAAGAAGAAATTTGAATTAATAACTAAGTGCTTTACCACCACTATGGCAGGAGTATTTATAGCCCTATTCCAGGAAACGAAAAAAACGCCCATTGTCAAATAATTGCCATCAGTAATCACAGCTTATCACTGAAATGGAAAAACAGTCTTGTTTGAAGCCCGCGCAG
>NZ_JAACGG010000194.1:0-584 GCF_022810525.1 Candidatus Cardinium sp. cByotN1 | reverse complement strand
ATGAAAAATCACTTGATTCTTCTCTGTTAATGACTGATTCTCCTGTTAGTCACAAGTGGCAATTCTTTGATGAACATAGAAAAGTTAAGTTCACACTAAAAAAGTTGAGAATAAGGTTTCTGGAGCTTTTTCTCATTCGTTCTGGCATGTGAAGAAAAAGTATTCAGATAAGAATCCGAATGACATTCCACGCTCCCCAGATAAATATGTCGAGGCCCATAAATCCTGTGCTTTTTCTCTCTCCTCTGCTGAGAGAGCAGTAAAGGAGCAAATTTTTGTCTCTGATATAGCCCTCATCAACCAAAATATATTGCTCAAATGAATTGCAATGGGAGAAAAGAGAAATTCTATTCCCTACCCCAAAAAGTGGAGACACAAATTCCTTGACACTGAAATTCTTTCGACCAATTGCTCAAAAACTTGTCAGACTTTAAAAATTTCACATTCCACATTATCCAGAGAACATCTTTCCACCCTAACCAAGAACACATCAAATATCTCATTTTTCCAGACATCCATCTCACACCGAATGGCTGATAAAAATTGTGAAATTTGAGTGTCAACGAAGTAGAAGAAGAAGAAGA
>NZ_JAACGG010000193.1:0-244 GCF_022810525.1 Candidatus Cardinium sp. cByotN1 | reverse complement strand
CATATAATTTTATATATTAAATTTGGTCTTTTGAAATTGCAATTAATCTAATGGCTATAGTGTAAGCTAAGCTATAGCGTCTACTTTTAAAAATTAGATGTACCTCAATCAGGTTATGGCTATTGGTTGATCAGAAAGATCAAGGAAAAGCAAATGAATGCTATATATCCATCTTATCAAAAGGATTATGCAAAATTATAAAAATAATAATATATATACAAAAAATGGTATTGAATTAGGTTAT
>NZ_JAACGG010000192.1:0-1351 GCF_022810525.1 Candidatus Cardinium sp. cByotN1 | reverse complement strand
CTCTCTCTCTCTCTCTTCCTTCCTCTTCCTCTCATCCTCTTTCTCCTCCTCTCCCATCATCATCACCACAAGCCTTTCATCCCACAATGTTTGTTGCCACACTATGTTCACCTTCAAATCACTGTTCATCGTTATGTATTCCTTTTGAGCGCGATAAATTGCGCCTCCATGTCAAACTTCATCCATGTTTAGTTAACCTTCTAACAGCGGACTATTTAAATAAGGATTCGCGCTGGTGGCTACCTGGTCTCTTTTATATACAATCAGAACGATGAATGTACCGAAGCCAAACAGAGTTCCTTTAAATGGTGCCTTTTAATTAGCAAGACTAATCAAGCAAATGTATTAGGCAAATTCATGCCCATTCATAATGTTTCCTGAACGCGGATGCTTGTTCAACTTCTCTTTCTCTTTCTCTTTCTCCTCCTTCTTCTTCTTCTTCTTCCTCATCCTTCACTTTCTCATCTGCATCATCTGCAATATATTTGAACTGCCGCATAACATGAAAAGAGAAGTGACAGAAGAAGAAGAAGAAGAAGAAGAAGAAGAAGAAGAAGAAGAAGAAGAAGAAGAAGAAGAAGAAGAAGAAGAAGAAGAAGAAGAAGAAGTGTGATTCAAATCGGTTTCGCAAACATGTAAGACAATTGTATAGCGGTTTCACAGACGATTTGTGATCTTATTGCTTTATTCACTATTAACGATGTACAGCTTAACACGTGGATTTGTCATTCCTTCCTATTCATCCGCAATAATAATATCGGCTAACCAGAAATGCTCCTCGAATTGTAATCAACCAAACAGCAGCTTTTTTCTCAAAACACTCCTGAAAGGTATACTGAATGTGTGCTGTGTGTGTGTGTGTGTGGATAATCATCATCTTCAATCTCGATAGCCTTCGAATTGGCCCGAAAAATTTTGATCATTCGCCCTGATAGACGCTATGCACGGAAATATATACACATATGTGTACGTATATATATGAACGTTTTCATGGATAAAAATCTGAAAAGTTGATTCTGAATTATGTCGATTGAAATATGCAAATTTTAGATGATCCAATATAACGATCATTTCTTGATTTGATTTATCATCATTTGGATAACATTCAGTTAGTTGTTCTTTGTTTTTTCTTTCTCTCCAAATTCATTGCCCTCCTGTAAATGGATTCCGAACAATTTCATTCTCTCTCTCTCTTACCAACTTTTGTTTGCAATTTGAATTCACAGTCAAGTGGATCTCATTGCATATTGATTCAATGTGCTTGACATTCATTGCTCACTCAATCATTCTGATCCATTCAAATTCAGTTCCCAACACTTACACTTGAAAGTGAGCTTCACTCTCATCCAAT
>NZ_JAACGG010000191.1:0-295 GCF_022810525.1 Candidatus Cardinium sp. cByotN1 | reverse complement strand
AAGCTTTCAGTAACTTTTTTCATCAGCGCTTGATTTTTTGGCTACTTTTTGATCAAGCAAAAAGTAGTTTTAAAAAATTCATTTTTTACCAGTCCCATGAACAGATACCTGCTACACTGCATAATTGATTTTCAAGATTTTCAAAAAAAGCGTATCTGTTCAAGTCTGTGGTTTTTAAGGCATTAAATCCTGTAGCTGTTTGAAAAGATTTAGCTTTTGCTGTTTTGCAGTTAGATACAAAGAGATGACTCTTTCTAAGAATTTATTACCCCTTTCGGATTGAGTAAAGTAGGAG
>NZ_JAACGG010000190.1:0-1245 GCF_022810525.1 Candidatus Cardinium sp. cByotN1 | reverse complement strand
TTCTCTTTCTCTCTCTTTCTCTTATTTTCAATGAATCATCTAGCTTATCAACTTTCTTTGAGTCACCTGTTCTTGAAAACGAGCTTTCTGTTACCTACACCTCCTAGATAAGAGATTTTCTTTAAATCGGAACACTATGAACATTTATTCAGCAGCTTAAATCAGGAGAAATAGAGCAGAGAATTCAACAAGGTGCAGCAAAGTTTGAAAATGCCATTTTTCTTAAAAATCTGTAAGAAGAGGCATGACTGTATCATAAGTTAAATTGACAGAGGGAGGAGAGGAAAAGAAGAAGAAGAAGAAGAAGAAGAAGAAGAAGAAGAAGAAGAAGAAGAAGAAGAAGAAGAAGAAGAAGAAGAAGAAGAAGAAGAAGAGGAGAGAGCAAACCTCAACAAGACAGAGAAAGAGAGAAAGAAAGAGTAATATTAAAGGAGAGAGAGAGCATGATAACGCCCCTGACTGCTTGCTTGATGGATTCAAGTTCAATTCTGGTCCCATGAAAACGGCTTTTGCACTGGGTCCTCACCAGGTACGGACTGTTACCTGTTACCGTCAGTGTCATCATCAGACTCTCTCTCTTCTCTCTCTCCGGTTCCATCATGTTCTCTCTTCAATCCTGAATCGCATGAATATGATGATGAAATTGGCTCTCTCTCTCTCTCTCTCTCTCTCTCTCTCTCTCTCTCTCGTAGCATCTCAAACAGACCATGGATTTTGACCTGGCCTTGCGGAAGTGAACGTTAAATAAAGCAAACCAGAAATGCCACCTTCATCTTCTCTCTTTCCGAAAAAAGAGAAAAGACTTCGTTCTTTGTATCTCTCTCTTCTCTCCTCTCGATTATCATTTCGCTCTTCACACTTTTGACACACATACTCTCTCACATATACACACACAAGAGAGGGAAAGAGAGAGAGAGAGAGAAAATACTAGACACAAGGTAAGCTATCAGAAGGTTTCATGAATGAATAGTAAGCAGACAACAAGACGCATATACGTAAGTATAATTTCCAGTGAGCATAACTAAATTTGCATGAGTAATCGGATTGTTTGCAATAATTTGGCCCACTATAGAGGATTGAGGTTCAATTGGTTGGAAAGAGACTGGCCAGAGTGTAAATGTAGCAGAAAAAAGAAGAAGCATCAGGAGGTCAGAATTGAAACTTTTTTTCCACTCTCTCACAGGTAAGAAAGTGAACACAAGGTAAGAAAGTGAACACAAGGTAAGAGTTGGAAAAAGACCTGTA
>NZ_JAACGG010000019.1:0-10090 GCF_022810525.1 Candidatus Cardinium sp. cByotN1 | reverse complement strand
ATTATATTTAGCAACTCTTTGGTTTGCGTTGACGAAATTAGTAGAAAATGAATTTTTGTTGTTACTTTTTTCTTGATAAAAAAGTAACCAAAAAATCAAGCGCTGATGAAAAAAGTGGCTGAAAGCTTCGTTTACAGCTGGAAAAACAGGAGCATACCTGCAATCCATCCCGGCAACTGTTTTTCTTTTCATCTGTAAACACCGCTTTCTGATCGCACTTTTTTCAAAGGGCGCGTTTTTTTACTAGCATAAGCCATAGTGGTGAACGGAAACATTTGATCTAGCAAAAAGTTTATTTAAAAATGGCTTGCCTAGCACTGAATTCAACAGATAAACGTTTGGAGTCACATTCAGGCTACCTTAAAACCTCTACTAATGTATGTATAGCTAAATGGTGCGCAGCTTTTAACAAAATGCCACTATTTTGAAAAGTATGGCTATTTAGATAATTCGCCAAACACTCTTTATCTGGGAAACAAGCTATTTTCTCATGAGGTTGTTGGCTGGCAGCAAAGGTAAAACAAGGACCACATAACAGTACGCGATCATAATCAGGTTGAAAAAGCTCTTGCATAATCTTTTTATGCCAAGCAGTAGTCTGGTTACCTAAATCAGCCATATCACCTAAAATAACGATACGGTAGCCCACCTTTAATTGTAAAAGCGTATCCAGTGCTGCCTGAACGGAAGCCGGACTAGCATTATAGCTATCTATAATCAATTGATTGCTGCCTTTCTTGACTAATTGCATGCGTTGATTGGTAGGAACATAGGCTTGAATAGCTTGATGGGCTGCTGCACTATCCACATGAAAATATTTGGCTACGCAAAGCGCTGCTGCAATATTGTATATATGGGGTTTACCTAATAAATGGGTCGTAACGACTACCCCTTCTAAGGATTTATAACGGATATAAGGCTCCTGACTCACCCACTCAAGAGGCGCAAAGTCGTTAGGCTGAGGATAGGTAATGGGTTTTCTAAAGCGTCTACTTATAGTAGACAACCAGGGTACTAAGGTGTTTAAAAAAATGGTGCCACCAGTAGCGTAAAGGTAATCATATAGCTCACTTTTACCACGAATTACACCTCTTATATTGCCAAATCCCGTAAGATGGACCTCTCCAATAGCGGTGATCAAACCATGGGTAGGGCGCGCTATTTTACAACATAATGTAATGTCGCCTAATTGAGTAGCGCCCATTTCTATAACCGCTATTTCCGTATCCTGCCTCATAGCCAAAAGGGTTAAAGAAACGCCAATAGATGTATTTAAATTACCCTTGGTTGCTATTGTGCTATAAGTGGTGCGTAAGACAGCGTGGATAAGCTCCTTGGTAGTAGTTTTACCATAGGAACCCGTTATAGCTATAACTGGAAAATGGTCGCCATATTGTGACCGATGGTGAGATGCTAATCTTGTTAAGGTGTCAAGGCTATTTTTAACTAAAATATAGGCAGCGGATGGCCTGGCATAAGCAGGATCATCTATAATCACATAACTGGCTCCCTTTGCTAAGGCTTCTTGAGCAAAGGCATTGCCGTTAAAGTTAGCCCCCCGAATAGCAAAGAAAAGTGCACCTGGAGCACAGTCACGTGTATCTGTGGTTACAAGACGCGTGATTAAATATTTCTGATAAAGCGTTTCTATAGCAATCATAGGTAATCCATAGAACGGTTTTCAAGTGATTAGCTGTAGGAGACGAGTGTAGGTTTAGCCTCTGTTTTATTCTTAAAGGTATGAATAGCCAGTTTAACCGATGGCACTACTTTTCCTAATAATGGACTATACCCCACTTTCAGTGCTACACCAGGCCATAACTTGGTAGCATGTTCTAGGTGTAAACCCATCCCATAAGTATCTACAAACGTTTGATTCAATAGCTGATTATCCCGATTGTAAAGGGCTATAAAATTAGTAAATGCAAGTACAACAAATCGGATAGAGGACAATACAATGGGCATATGCAAAGTGGTGTCTAGATGCAGATTGAGTCTTGCATAGATAGGCGCTTGCAGGCTGTTGTCCGCCTCAGGGGCCTCTAGGGCTTCAGGGTCACGGTGCATGATACCCAACATACGCTCCTTGGGCATACGATACCCTATTATATAATCTATGGCCACAGATTGATGTGCACCGTTACATCTTTGTATAGATGGACCAACATAGGCCAAGCCTAGTTTAAGTATCGCTTCTTCCAATCTTTTTTTATGTAAAAAAGAACCTGATTCACAATTTATATGCATATATCTAAACCTAGGTTTTACTATATTTTTAATACAATGCACGCCAATATAATGCCTATTGTTAAATTGACCTTTTTGATAACCATATAACATGGCTACAGATCCTCCTTTAGGTAATTTTTCCCAATCATGCAGTGCATATAGACCACTTAATTTTTGATAAACATCCGCTACCCAACCTATTTTACCTAAAACAAGCGTATAATCGTGATACGATGTATTTTTCATAGCTGAAACAGGTAAATCGGTAACAAAAACTTTCTTATAACCGCTTAGTCCAGTGATCCAGTAATAAGGCGGGTAGGATTCCTCGGTCTTGCTAGCGAATAATTTAGTCACCCATACATTCTGGTGAGCAAATCTATAGTTACTCCCTATCTGTTTATAATAGTCTCCGCCAAAAAGATAATGTCCATGTAACTTAGGCAATTCATAGGTGAATCCATATCCCCATCTTTTTTTTAGAAAAAACTGTTGACTTAAGCTATGTCCATATCCCCATGCATTAGCATGCGTGATGGTAAGTAAGGGTCCTTCATCTAGACTTATCCCCAAGGAGATCGGAAATCGATCTTTGGTTTTTATGATTAGATCAGATATGATGGGGTTGGTAGTTGGATCAACTATCTTACGCGTAACGGAGACAGTTGCAAAGTAAGGCAGAGCCATTAATCTTTGTTTGATAGACAAGAGTGCTTTGGCATCAAAAATTGTTCCAGGCGGTAAGTTTATTTCTTTATCAATCAATGAGACATCTGTGGTAGGGGTAAGCCATTTGGCCAAACGTAAGTAAGGATAGGGTGTAGCAACCATTGGCTCCATAGCACCTGTAGATGTTATGGTAATGGTATTAAGTTTATAGGAGGGAATTTTAGCTTGATCTGATTTTAGGCCAAATGGTATACAAAAAGCCAGTATTAGCATAGCTATTAAGCCTTCAAATTGCGCTATCTTTTTGTTTATTTTATGCATAGATGGAGGCTTAGAAATTGACCAGACAGGCATATGGATCTAAATCACTGAAAGCGCCCTAACGCTATATAACCAGTAGCGTTGTGGCTGAAATCTAGGATAAGGGCTATGCTAAAAGTATAACGCCTTATTACCTAGAAATGATTGCCAAAATCATATAAAACATGCAAGATGTGTTTACCTGATAAGGAAGTTAGTGCTGAATGGATAGTAGCTACTAAGCGATTCAGATTAAATTAAATATTGTTATTTATTTACCTCATTGTTTTTGATATTCAAATTTTGATATTTATTTTCAGTGCTTAATACTCATCTTCATTAAAGATAAAATCATCACCCGTTGGGTAGTCAGGCCATATTTCTTCAATACATGTGTATGGATAATCATCATCATCTAATTCTTCTAGATTTCTAATAACCTCAAAAGGCGCTCCTGACCGTTTGGCATAGTCTATTAACTCATCCTTGGTAGCTGGCCAAGGAGCATCTTCCAAATGTGATACTAATTCAAGTGTCCAATACATAATGCAAAAGTGAAAAATAAATTAAATTTAAATCGTTCTTGTGGTATCTTTTATACCAAGCTTATTAACAGGCTAAAATAGAGTAATTTTTAAATTAATACAAAAAATTTCTTTTATACTTGCTACCATAGCCTTAGTTCTAAAATAACTAGTTCATACATTGTACACATATCATAACTTATATGCAAATATCTTTTTTTATTGCCCAACGTTATCTTAAAAAACAGGGCAAAACAACACTAATATATAGGTTATCTAAACTTTCTTGCTACAGCATGGGGCTTGGTACAGCTATTTTAATAGTTGTATTAGCTACTATGAATGGCATGGAAAAGCTATTAGCTACTTTATTTTATACGTATATGCCAACATTAAAAATAGAATCTAAAATAGGTAAAACATTCATTGCTGATAAACAATTAAAAGAAAAAATCATCGATCTTGCTGGTGTAACAGCTATTGTCGAAGTATTAGAAGCGACTGCACTTATACAGTTACAACACCAACAAGCCCTTGTGACCATTAAAGGCGTCTCGCCTAATTTCATAGCAAGTGACTTTTATAAAAATTGTACCCGTATGGATGGCGTTAATTTTTTAGCCGAGGGTCAACCTCAAGCTATTGCAGGTATAGGACTTAGCCAATTTTTACAATGGTCAACTGCTAAAAAAACTTCTAAAAATAAGGTAGCCGTTTTTTATCCAAAGGCAGGTTTTTACCATCTTCATAATCCATACAAGCGTCTTACCTTAGAGTTGGGTGGTTTTTTTTCTATAGCCAAGAAGATAGATAGCAGATATATGATTATGCCTATTCATTTTGTGGAAGATTTGACAGATGGTTTACATAAACGTACTTATTGGGAAGTGGTAATCCCAAATATGGCCGATCTAGAAAGTACGCAAACAAGCATACAAAAGCTACTACCAAATAGCTATAAGGTAATCAATCGAGAGGAGCAAAATGAAACACGTCGCAGAGCTATTTTCATTGAAAGGCTTGCTGTTTGTTTTATTTTTGCTTTGGTATTGCTTTTAGCGTCGTTGCATATTTTCTTTATGCTATGCATGTTGATACTACACAAGCAAAAAGATATCCGTATACTTATTGCCCTTGGGGCTACACCTAATCAAATCGGTAGGGTTTTTTTCTATAATGGGCTATTAGTAGCTTTAAAAGGTATTTTGTACGGTCTTGTTATTGGGTCTACTATAGCCTTTTTGCAGCAAAAATTTGGCATTGTTACCTTTACTATGGGGCATACTAAGGTTTCATACCCTATAGAAATGCATGGGTTAGATGGTTTATATACAGTTATTGTAACTGTTTTATTCAGCCTGTTGGCCACGCTTTGGCCGGTAAAACGGGCCATGCAATTAGCCAGAAAGTCACTAGGTAACTAAAATGACTAGTACAGCCTAAAAATATAAGGTCACATGAATAATAGTATAATTATTACTGCTTTATTCTTATTAAGTGCATATAGTCTCACAGGATTTCAATGTACTCGAGCTAGCGCTACTATGGGATCTAATGACCCAAAATCTGGTGTAGAAAAAAAAACGCCTAAATATAACATTCAAGAAGATGACATTACACCCAATCCAATTGTAGCCTACACTATTGAAAAGGACCAAATTTACCTTGACCGCGTCTTTCAACCTACATCCACATCTACCCTTCACCCTGTGCTATGGGCAAAAGAAACAACTAATCATGATAAACACCAGCGACTTTTCGACTTGTTTGCCTGTATCATCCCCCAGCAATACAGGAAAGGGATCAAATATTTTTCCATAATTGATTCAAAGATAAATAATGTAGATGATATGTGCCTATACTGCGCTATAGGGCCTCAAAGTCAAGAATCTCTAGCATACTTTCGCCTTTACATGGCTTTTGACCTAGAAGATTATATTGATGGTACTTACTTACCAAACGCAAGTTATAATACACTGGGCTACGATTTTCTTATTTATACAATGATCCATGAATTGGGTCATTATGTAACAATGAATAACGAACAAGACGACTTAGTAGACGGTTACCTTATTCCACATAAAAACTCAATTTGTGCGCAAATGCAACTTAGACCTTTTTATAAACAAATCAACAACTGTAGTAAGAAACAATTAGCTGAATATTATAAAGAAATATTTTTCAAAAAAGGAGAGTTCGTCACGGACTATGCAACAGAGTCTTTTGCAGAAGACGCTGCTGAAACTTTTGCTCATTTTGTACTCACTGATGAGCGTCCTAAGCCAGGTCTTAACGGAGCAAAAGATAAAATGCTACTCTTTTATCAAGATCCCAAAATGGTCCAAATTAGAGCAAGTATTCGGGAAAACCTGAAAAACCTGGGCATCCATCCCAAACCTACCAAGAAGCTTAGTATCTGTGCAAGATTACTAAAATATATTATAAATTAGCTGATCAAGCATAATGATACGGTTGCAATAAATTAAAATATATTGTAAACTAGCGGATCAAGCATAACTGATACAGTTGTAATAAATATAGAACATTTTTTTAGGTAGCTAAATGATCAACCAGCTTTTGAAATTTTGATTCAAAATAAATAATATAAAACAGATGCAAAAAATAGTTTCGACCCATTTATTAAGTTTATTTAGTCTAATGTTAACTGGATGCATTCATACTAGTCTTAGTATGATGGAGCAGGGTGGTTCAAAAGACGCTACATACAGTTTTGAAAATAAGCCTGAAAAATATAGATTTATAGATAATGAAATTGTAAGCTACAAAATTATTAACGGTGAGCTTGCCTGCAACTGTGCATTCACACCTAGAGCGAAATCTGGATTTGATGCTGATAAATGGGAACAAGAAAAAACTAAAAAAGGTCAGCATGAAAAATTATTCAATTATTTTGCGCAAATCATCCCTCAAGAATTGAGAAAAAACATCAAATATTTTTCTATAATTGATCCAAAAGGAAATCAAGTAGGAGATACACATATACTTGCCTCTATAGGACCAAAAAATCGGAATTCTTTAGAAGATTTCTGCTTGTCCGTAGCATTCAATCTAGAAAGTTTCATCCAAACTACACACTCATCTGAAAACACAAGGTATAACGCACTAGGTTATAGTTTGCCTATTTATGTATTTATACATGAATTTGGTCATTATATGACTATGAATAACGAACAACAATATCTTGTAGAAGGAATTCCTGTACCAAAAGAAAATTCAATACTTGCAAAAATTATATCTACACCTGGTTGGAAGAAAATAACCGATTTGTATAAGAGTATACCTAATATGCCTAATATGGCAGATATTTTAAAAGGCAACTACCCCAAATCTGAAATAGCAGCACTATTGAAAGCCAATAATGAGAAAGCATATCAATGTACAAAAAAACTTGTTCAACAAGAAGAATTCGTCACAGAGTATCCAACAAAGTCTTTTTCAGAAGACGCTGCTGAAACTTTTGCTCATTTTGTACTCACTGATGAGCGCCCTGAGCCAGGTCTTAACGGAGCAAAAGATAAAGTGCTACTCTTTTATCAAGATCCCAAAATGGTCCAAACCAGAGAAGTTATTCGAGATAATCTGAATAAAAAAGGGATCCGTCCTAACATGTCTAAGGAAGAGCTCACGAAACTATTCAATCGTTTATCAACCTCAAACTTGATTTTTTAGGTTAGTTGCTGATTTTCTAGTTTTATAATTAGCTTTTCAGCAAATTTTTGTAAAAAGCTTTATACTTACCTAATTTTTTAACCAAGCAAAACAGTACAATAGCTCATCCTTACTATTAAATAAATGACTGACCCCAAAAGATATACCGTTACCGCTGCATTACCCTATGCCAATGGACCTATTCACTTAGGTCATGTGGCGGGTGCTTACCTGCCTGCTGATATTTATGTTCGCTACTTAAGACAAAAAAAAGCGAATGTGGTTTTTGTCAGTGGTTCTGATGAACATGGAGTTCCCGTAGTTATTCGTGCCCAGCAAGAGGGATCTACCCCCCAAGCAGTGGTCGACAAATACCATACCCTAATCAAAGACGCTTTACAGGGCTTAGGTATTAGTTTTGATATCTTTGCAAGAACTTCCTCACCTACCCATTATGAGACAGCCACTGATTTTTTTAAGGAACTGCACAAAAAAGAGGTATTCGACGTATATGAAACAGAACAATACTATGATCCTGTTCATAAACAATTTCTATCTGATCGCTATATCAAAGGAAACTGTCCTAAGTGCATGAATCCTGATGCCTATGGCGATCAATGTGAAGCATGTGGCAGCACCTTGAGTCCAGAAGAATTGATAGATCCTATTTCTGCCATTAGCGGTGCAAAACCTATTTTAAAATCAACCAAACACTGGTACCTACCACTAGATAAATATGAAAATTGGCTTAAAAAGTGGATTTTAGAGGAACATAAAGACTTTAAAACCCATGTATATGGTCAATGTAAAGGTTGGCTAGACCAAGGCTTACAACCACGTGCTGTAACCCGTGACTTACCTTGGGGTATTCCTGTTCCGCTTGCTCAAGGCAGTGGAAAAGTGCTCTACGTTTGGTTCGATGCGCCGATTGGGTACATTAGCGCTACTAAAGAATGGGCAAAAGCCCAACAGGTAGATTGGAAACCTTTTTGGCAAGCCCCTGATACTAAGTTGGTTCATTTTCTCGGAAAGGATAATATTGTATTCCATTGTCTTATCTTCCCCGTTATGCTCAAAGCACATGGCCAGTTTATTTTGCCTGAGCAGGTCCCAGCTAATGAATTTCTTAATCTAGAAGGCAAAAAGATTTCTACATCTCGCAACCATGCTGTTTGGGTAGATGATTATTTAAAAGATTTTCCAGGTAAAGCAGATGTATTACGTTACGTACTCTGTAGCATTGCACCAGAAAACAAAGACAGCGACTTTACTTGGCAAGATTTTCAAGATAAAAATAATCGTGAGTTGGTTGCTAACCTAGGGAATTTGGTACATAGAACCTTAAGTTTAGTACATCAGCATTTTGGCGGATTAGTGCCACCTCATATCGAGCCTAATCAAGTAGGTCAAGCTTTATTTACTACCCTCAAAGCTTCTTTTACAGAAGTAGGCCATGCCATAGAACAGTTTAGGTTTAAAGAAGCACTCCAATTGTGCATGGGATATGCTACATTGGGTAATAAATACCTAACAGATAGTGCACCATGGCATCTGGTAAAGAGCAATCCACAGGCAGCTGGTACGATATTGCATATAACACTCCAACTCATAGCCACCTTAACACAGTTGATCAAACCTTTTTTACCTACCACAAGTAACAAGATGGCCGATATGTTAGGATTAAAGGAAATAGGCTGGGGCCAGTGCGATGTGACCAATTTGGTAAAAACAGGTGATCGACTAGCTGCTCCTAAACTTTTATTTGAAAAAATTGAAGATGATGTCATTGATAAACAAAGAAAAAAATTAGCATCTGGTCAATAAGGTTCCATGTGTTTTAGCAGACGACAGCTATGAAGCATACAACTAATTGCTAGCATTTAACAGATGGCTACTCTTGCATACCATAGCTATAATACTCAATCAGCACATCTATTTTTAGGGGAATTATATACATTTTTTTATTATAAATTCAGTAAATTTACTTACCTTGCATTGCTAAGGTTATATGGATAGGTGGGTGAGTGGCTTAAACCAGCAGTTTGCTAAACTGCGGTATGGATGATTCTGTACCGGGGGTTCGAATCCCCCCCTATCCGCCATTGTCTTATCTTCAATTATATTCGGGGCGTAGCGTAGCTCGGTTATCGCGTCTGCTTTGGGAGCAGAAGGTCGCAGGTTCGAATCCTGCCGCCCCGACCGATACCTTCTTTTTAGGTTCCGTAGCTCAATGGATAGAGCAACTGCCTTCTAAGCAGTAGGTTGAAGGTTCGAGTCCTTCCGGGACCACTTCTGCTCTACCTATTCCGTATCCATTAAGCACTATGGTAAGGCCACGCACAATCAATAAGAAATAAAAACACGACTTGTAAAATAGGCTTTACAAGCGTTCTAGTAATTTTTAGGTTTGCTTTTTTATTTATTTGCCATTTTTTAGCTAAAAAATTTTAGGCACAATTTGGTAAAACCTTTATATCCACTAGCGTTACAATCTATACCCGTTAGATTGTATGGTTGTGATAAGACCGGTAAGCTAACATAAAATTTTGTTTCCGTTCACCCAATGGCGTCAACTTAAGGAATTTTTAATTATCTTTATTTGATTATAAGTCTTTTTTATCTTACTTTTTTCTTTATAAAAAAGTAAGCAAAAAATCAAGCCCTGGTAAAAAGTTGCGCAAAGCGCCCCTTACAGCTGG
>NZ_JAACGG010000189.1:0-330 GCF_022810525.1 Candidatus Cardinium sp. cByotN1 | reverse complement strand
AGTTGGATGATTTGATGCTCAGATCCTCAGATGAAAGAATGAAGGCCAGCAAAAAGATCAATTGACATGAACGAACAGGAATCGCAATCAATTTACTGCCACTTAATAGTGGAGGAAGAAGAAGAAGTAGTGGTATTAGTATGTGTATTAGTAGTAGTAGTAGAAGAAGAAGAAGAAGAAGAAGAAGAAGAAGAAGAAGAAGAAGAAATGCGAAATCAAGGTAGAGAGAGAGAGAGAGAGAGAAGTCAAGTGAATCAAGATAGGCTGGTTGGATTGTGAAATTAAGAGGAAACGTTTGAGAAAGGTAACTGTGAGTAAGTTGAGCATGAG
>NZ_JAACGG010000188.1:0-685 GCF_022810525.1 Candidatus Cardinium sp. cByotN1 | reverse complement strand
GAAGAGAGAGAGAGAAAGAAAGCTAATTCGAAAATTAACGATTGACGCGCAAGATGCATTAAGCCAAGTTGAAGTGTCACAGAAAATCTAGGAACATTGTAGCCATGAGAGAGAGCAAAGATGAATATTATGGAATATTCTTTGCCAAACTCGTTGCCACTCATACAGCAATGTTCCCTTGTTTCTTTACATCACTTGTCGTTTTTTTTACTCTACACTGTAACTTCAATTTATTCTCCCGCTTCCTTGCTCTCCTCAGCCTTTTTCTCGCCGGTTTTTGCAGTCATCAGCGAGAATCATTTCCATCATCCGTTCACCTGCTTCGCTTTTCTCACAATAGCAATTTGTTTGAAATTGAGAGAGAGAGCGATGAGAAACAATGGGCATAAAACCACCGGCGACTATCAGGATCAACGGACACGTTTCGAAGAGAGAGAGAGAGAGAGAGAGAGAGAGAGAGAGAGAGAAAGATAGAGTAAAATTTCGAAATATACTGCAAACTCGAGAACTGATGAAGAGAGAATAATATGGATGAGGAAAAATACAGAATTCATAGCCAACTCATCGATGGTTGATGCATCTTCTTTGAGTTGCTTTACTCCTTATACTGCTCTCATATTCACTACGGTTTGGGCTTGGGAGTGTGTGTGAGAGGGCTGTAGTTGATCTTCCATTTCTTGGCAAT
>NZ_JAACGG010000187.1:0-1198 GCF_022810525.1 Candidatus Cardinium sp. cByotN1 | reverse complement strand
TCAACAAGGGAGGAAAGGAGAGAGAGAGAGAGAGAGAGAGAGAGAGAGAGAGAGAGAAAGAATCGAATAAGATGTGTATATGTGCATTGATTCAGCTTCTTTCTATCTCTTTCTTCATCTCTTCATCTCCTGCTCTCTTCTTCTCTATCTCTCATCAGATTTCAGATTTGATTGAGAAAAAAATTCATCCAAAATTAATTCAACCAAATTAAATTGAGAGAAAGAAAGTAGAAAAGGGTACAAACAAAAGTGATTGCTATCGTCTTTTTTGCATTACATTTACTTTCTACTGATGTGTATGTGTATGTCTCTCGGTGGATCTTGTTTTTTATGTAAATAGGATTGAAGAGCATCAAAAGATAGCGAATACTGTTGATATTGGAAAAAAGGACTACACTAGAAGGGTTATCATTAAGTATAGATTTGTTTGGTAGAAAGAGGAGGAAAAATAAGAAGAAGAAGAAGAAGAAGAAGAAGAAGAAGAAGAAGAAGAAGAAGAGGATGAGGATGAGGATGAAAGCTTGGACGAACAAAATGATGATGAAAAAAATTTGAACCTCAACTAATCGAAATCAGAAAGCAAAAGGATCAAGAGAAGAGTGATCAGCTTATGGTGATTAATACAATGTTTTTCAGACCTCCAACACTTTAATCTACTAGGTGTTAAATAAGAAAATAAGAGTAATCTTGACTGACTTCAGAGCTGATATTGGCAATAAAATATTATCGAATCATCGTGATACAAGTTGAGCGATAGAAGAAGAAAAAATAAATAAATAATTTGAAAAATCAAGGATTTTGCATACCTTGAAGGTGATATCTGTCCCAGCATTCCTTGTCACTTATATTTTCTCGAATCATTCTTGACTTCTTTTCCAGTAATTTTTTTCCTCTTCGCACTCTATTTCATGATAGAGAAAGATTTCTCTACACTACTCATGAAATTCAGTGATAGGAAGATAGAGACCGAGAAAGAGAGAGAGAGAGAGAAAGAAAAAAAATTCTGGTTTCAGATAAAAGAAATCTTTCTCTCTTCTTCTTCGCCTTATTCCCCCCTGAAAGTCCAGCAACTGGAGAGAGATTGCTGGCACGAGATGAAGATGGTGTCAAGTCAAAGTTGATCAGGCTCATCACACTTGCTCTTACCATTTCACATCAATTTCTGTCATCCTAATCAACACGATTGGCTAACTGGAAG
>NZ_JAACGG010000186.1:0-534 GCF_022810525.1 Candidatus Cardinium sp. cByotN1 | reverse complement strand
GCTAGACTGGCATCAACCTTGGACATTAAATTCAAACTCTTAGAAGAAAATGCTATCCATCCATCAGCATAGTCTTGAAAGATTTGGTCAATCCATGCATGTATTGCCTTTATTGTATCCGATTTTATGGCTATTTTTTTATTTATTCCTTTGCCTATTGTTTTTTTTCTTTTTGCGTTTTTATCACCAACTGGCCGTAAAAATAGACTATACACTTGAATCAACTGATAATAGGTAAATGCTTCATACCTAGTATGGTAAGCTTCTGCATCTGAACCTGCATCTGAACCCTTTTTTTGTTTATAGCTTATGTATAAATCAGCCTTTTTCTTCACAGAATTGAATAAATTGCTTAATAGCTGATACATAGCACCGCTATCTTTTTCAAAATCTTTTGAATCAGTAAGCTGATATAGGCCCATGCATAAATTGCCCAATGTTTCTAGATTGGTTATTTGCAAAACCTTTGCATCTGCTACCAGTGTTTGAATCCGTTTAACTAAACAAGGCACAACCTCCGTGTATATCCTTAAT
>NZ_JAACGG010000185.1:0-202 GCF_022810525.1 Candidatus Cardinium sp. cByotN1 | reverse complement strand
TATTGGATGGTTTTCGACTACTAACTTGACTATTCATTTCAGGTATCTGATCGGGTATGCTTGATTTGTTAGGACTACCTTTATGGCTATTGTTATAGCGTCTTTCTAAGCCGCCCCATTGATAGCACTTTTTTAGCTTGAAACAAGATGGTAATAGAAAAACCACTAATAATGCCAGATGACTAATCCTGAATATTAGGTA
>NZ_JAACGG010000184.1:0-202 GCF_022810525.1 Candidatus Cardinium sp. cByotN1 | reverse complement strand
TATTGGATGGTTTTCGACTAGTAACTCGACTATTCATTTGAGGTATCTTATTGGGTATACTTGGGTTGGTAGGACTACCTTTATGGCTATTGTTATAGCGTCTTTCTAAGCCGCCCCATTGATAGCACTTTCTTAGCTTGAAACAAGATGGTAATAGAAAAACCACTAATAATGCCAGATGGCTAATCCTGAATATTAGGTA
>NZ_JAACGG010000183.1:0-402 GCF_022810525.1 Candidatus Cardinium sp. cByotN1 | reverse complement strand
TTAGCCCTGCCAAAAGAGTAGGTTGTATCTGCTTTAAAAGCAGGTGTGAACGTTTTAGCAAACTTGTTAGAACGGGGAGGAGCTTTCGCATCATCATTTTGTTTATCATCATTCTGTTTAAGGAAGTTATACAATGCTGGATAACGCTTGTTTGCATCTATCACCAATAGGTTATCTCCATCAAAATCACCACTAAGATAAGTTTGCTTTTCAATAGGTAAGGCGATACAATCACCTGGTTGATAAGCCTTCATGGCTAGTAGTATACCCCCTACCTCCACGATATCATCTTTGATCTTATCTTTAAATACTTGCTTTTCTTGCGCAGATTTCCAGCTAGAATGGGTTTTCATATCAGCTGCAGAAAGAACGATATCTACCTGATGCAAACCTGATGGCCAT
>NZ_JAACGG010000182.1:0-280 GCF_022810525.1 Candidatus Cardinium sp. cByotN1 | reverse complement strand
AAAATTCATTTTTTACCTGTTTCATGAACAGATACAAAAACGAACCTTGTAAAAATTTTCGATTACAACATGTAATCTTAGAGCAAAGCTGAAATAAAACAGCTTGTTTGAAACCGCATAGCAGAGAAGTTCTGTTGTTCTAGCTGTAAATGGTATTGATCAAGTATTTGATTTATCTCTCAATTTTTAGATTATTAAAAAATAGATAAAATTCCAAATAAATATCTTTAAAAAAGCATGCGTTCAAGGCTATGACAGTGCTAGGAAAAACGCCCCTTGT
>NZ_JAACGG010000181.1:0-1704 GCF_022810525.1 Candidatus Cardinium sp. cByotN1 | reverse complement strand
TTAGGTCAATGTGATAAAGCCAAGATTAGTCCTGAGCTAAGTTCGCCTGCAACAATCAATCCTGTAGATACAACACCAACTAATTCTGTAGGTTCGGATAGTGGTGTAGGTGATCTTGGTTCAATAGAAGAGAATGAAAAGGTAGACGATGAATTAAGTACGTCAAAGAAGGTATTATTTAATCCTGAAGCGTATTGGAATAGATTAAAAAGACTTTCTGAAAAAAATAAAAAAAAGGAGGTTCAGGCCCTTGATTTATCAGAGGCAAAAGATTGTTTGTTGTGGGCTATAAAAAACACCAAGATAAAATTGGTTAAAATTTTATTGCAATATCGAACTGGTAAGTTTGAGGATCTGTTAAAGGCTGTTAAGCAAGTAGTATCACTATTATCACCTGATAAGGTCTCTGAAAAAGTTCCGGAAATGTTTCATTGTGTATTCATGAAACTATTCGAACAACCTGACTTTTCTGTAGATCATTTACGTGAGCAAGATGAAAATAAGAGAACGCTACTGCATTATGTTGCTATGTTAGATGGTCACATTGATGCCTGGGAAATTATATTAAAGAATTTAGCTGATCTTCAACAGGAATTTTCTAAATTTTTATATATCAAAGATAAGAGTGGCATGACCCCACTGCATCATCTTGCTATGTCAGGTGCTGGTGGGAATATTTGGCAAATTATATTAGAAAAACTTCCTGAATCTTCTTTATGTCTGCAAGATGGTTCTAATATGACCCCATTACATTATCTTGCTATGTCGAGTTATGATAGTGATACCTGGAAAATTATATTAGAGAATATTTCTTCAGGTAGTTTATGTAAAGAAGATGACGATGGTATGACAGTACTTCATTATCTTGTTGATCATTGTAAGGAAGAAAATAAAATAAAACCTTTTAAACTAGTATTTAAACAAATAGTAGATAAGCTTGGTGCAGATTGCGTGATTAAGGAGCTTTTCAAAAAAGCTACAGATGAGTATTCTGTAATTGGGCGTAGTTATTTGCCTCAAGACAGCAATTCTGTAATCTTACCTAAGTCGCCTAATAATGTCTCTTGGATCTCCAGTAAGCTAGAAGGCAAAAACAAAGAAAGCAAAATGTTTAGCTCTATTTTAGCATTGCTACCTCGTCGTTTAGAAAATACTGAACTTGGTATAATTGCGCGTAAAATTGAAGACAAGGTAGAGGATAAGAGCATCTCTCAGGAGTATGCTAATAAGTTGTGTGCGATAATAGATAAATATATCGATAAAAATTATGGTAATAAAGCAAAAGAAGTTAGGGAGTACGTACTGTATGCAAGATACTGTAAAAAAGAACCTCTTTTCGATCAAGGATCACTTTCTGCGTATTCAGGTACTGAATATTATCCCTGTTATATCCAGGAATATTAACTACGAATAATGTAACGAAATAACTATCGAGGAAAAAAATCTATCTCTTTGCTTTATAATGAGAACTAAATACAACTAGAATCAAAAAGTTATTTTTAATTTAGCCAATGCTAGCAAACCATATTGGTGAATAGATACCTTGTCTATGCACTCAAGGAACGCCATGGCGGTTCTAGTAAAAACGCCCCTTGTAAAATAGTTGCGATCAGCAAGCGCCCCTTATAGCTGACATAGAAAAACAGCTGGAATGGATGTTGCAGGGTGGATGCTGTTTTTCCAGCTTTAAGGGGCGCTTTCCGC
>NZ_JAACGG010000180.1:0-696 GCF_022810525.1 Candidatus Cardinium sp. cByotN1 | reverse complement strand
GATGCAAACCTGATGGCCATGTCTGATCAGGGATAACTACTAATAAGCCTTTGGCAAACCAAAGAGCGCGACCACAATCAGCTAGTTGTTGGTTATCTTGGCTTTGGCTATCTTTGGCTACCAAACTATATTGTATCACATGGGCTTGCTCTTCTAAAAATTTAGTAGTGGGATCTGTTGCCTTGCCCACCTGTTCCATCAGGCACAAGTTGGGTTGGTCATAAGGTGCTCTACCGATCAACAGTGGACCAGCTAGATCAGTGCCGTGCACTTGACCATCTGCGGAGGGTAAGGCGATGAAACTTTTGCCTTTAACACAACCGCTAGTCAGTAAATGAAATAACCTATTACCCACTGCTTCTTTAGCTAATTTATCCAAATCCCTTATTTCTTCAGCTAGGTTTTGTAATAACTCTTCCTGTAAAGCTTCCGTAGAAGCGCTAGCCTCTAGGCTATAATGCTGCAATGCTTGCGCGGGGAGATAAGAAAAGGATTTTTCTTTATGGCTTACCTTTTTCCCTATAGCTAGCCCTAGCTTAGCTGCTAAGCCTGATTTAATAAAGCCACAGCCATCATGGGGGCGTAATTGCACATTATTACGCAGCCTAAATGGATGGCAGACCTTTGGATCATAATCTCTATATAGTTTTATCCTAAATTTACCCTCTAAGACCGCATCTTTTTGATCCGTTCTGC
>NZ_JAACGG010000018.1:0-1995 GCF_022810525.1 Candidatus Cardinium sp. cByotN1 | reverse complement strand
CAGCTGTTTTTCTATTTCATCTATAAGGGGCGCTTGCTGATCGCAACTATTTTACAAGGGGAGTTTTTACTAGAACCGCCATGGCGTTCCTTGACTGCATAACCAAGGTATCCATGCACCAATGTGGTTTGCTAGCATTGGCTAAATTAAAAATAACTTTTTGATTCTAGTTGTATTTAGTTCTCATTATAAAGCAAAGAGATAGATTCTTTTTCCTCGATAGTTATTTCGTTACATTATTCGTAGTTAATATTACTGGATATTAAGAGGAACAATATCCCTCATCGTGATCGACATCGTGAGAAAGTGATTGTGGATCGAGGTGTCTTGCATGCGCTACGTACTCTCTAACTTTTTTTGCTTCATTACCATAGTTTTTATCGATATATTTACCTATTATCGCACACAACTTATTAGCATACTCCTGAGAGATGCTCTTATCCTCTACCTTGCCTTCAATTTCACGCGCAATTATACCAAGTTGAGACTTGTTTAAAACACAAGGTAGAAAATCTAAAATACAGCTAAGCATTGCTTTTCCTTTACTTATATTTTTATTAAACCCTATTTTAGAGGGGAAAGCTGTACCTATAATCTTCTCCAATAAAGTGTTGGAATTGCTGTCTTGAGGCAAATAGCTACACCCAATAACAGAATTTCTTTTTTTATCTTTTTTTATCTTTTTTTAGTAAGGTATCCACTACTAGATCGCAACCAAGCTTATCTCTTATTTGAATAAATAGAATTTTGAAATCTTCTATTTTACTATGTTGTTGTTGAGTTAAAAAAAGAAGATGCAGTGGGGTTCTACCATCTTTATCTTCTAAGCTTAAATCATTTTCAGAAATTATACCTAGGATAATTTCTAAAATATTATTTTTATAATGTTTTTGAACAATATAATGCAATGGGGTGGTCCCTGTCTTATCTTGTAGAGATAACATAAACTTATTTGTACTATCTTTAATAAGCTCACCGAGTATACTTTCCCAGATAAAGTAAGAGCAACCTAAACTAGCAAGATAATGCAGTGGGGTTTGACGATTCCAATCTGGTATAGACAAACAATCTAACCCAATCTTCATCTCCTTTAGTTGCTTTAGTAGACGTTCCCAAATATCGATATCAGCACATATAGCAAAATAATGGAATGCTGTCCTTCCACTTATTAGATCCGGCTTATATAAAAGCTCTTTAGAAACATTATGTTGGTTTAGCAGTTGAAGTAGTATGGTAGCCATTTCCCTAAATTTTTGAGAGATCTTTTGGGAGAGCTCAGGAAGTGGTGATCGTGGTACTACGTTGTTCAAAACCTCTAGCAGGTCCTCAGAAGTAAACGGTACTGGCATT
The DNA here is from genome assembly GCF_022810525.1 of Candidatus Cardinium sp. cByotN1. Lineage (NCBI taxonomy): Bacteria > Pseudomonadati > Bacteroidota > Cytophagia > Cytophagales > Amoebophilaceae > Candidatus Cardinium > Candidatus Cardinium sp. cByotN1. The sequence continues at coordinate 645 of NZ_JAACGG010000018.1, read as the reverse complement.
CGATGCTTCAATATTTTTTTAAATAATGAGATATCATCTGTTGTCATAGCATTTTCCAAAAAACCTTTCGCCTCTGATGGACTAAGTGCTTGAATCTCTTTTTTCTGACTTGATTCAGATTTTTTTTTAACTCTATCCCACCGCGCTTTGCATTGAAGTAATAGCTTCTTTGTATTTAATTGATTCTCAATTTTATCACAAGGCTCTTTTGATTTATCTGACTGGTCGTCTACCTTTTCATTCTCTTCTATTGAACCAAGATCACCTACACTACCACTATCCGAACCTACAGAATTAGTTGATGTTGTATCTACAGAATTGATTGTTGCAGGCGAACTTCGCTCAGAACTAATCTTGGCTTTATCACATTGACCTAACAAAAAAGACTGTAAAACAACTAAAAATAAAAAGTTTACAACTTTTTTTGATAAAGGGCTGCATTGCTTCGTATCACGCATTTGTTTTAAAATTTTAAATATTTATCGATTTTTTTATAAAAAATACAAATACTATTAGTAGGAAGGATAGCATACTTACTGATCGACTAATACCTTTAGTTCGCTGAAAGGAAAAACAAATTTAGGATATTATATAGAATAATCCTAATTTAGCGTAAATAACAATTCAGTTTCCGTTCACCACTAT
>NZ_JAACGG010000179.1:0-783 GCF_022810525.1 Candidatus Cardinium sp. cByotN1 | reverse complement strand
TGATCTTATCTTTAAATACTTGCTTTTCTTGCGCAGATATCAAATTAGAATGGGTTTTCATATCAGCTGGAGAAAGAACGATATATACCTGATGGAAACCTGATGGCCATACCTGATCAGGTATGACTACTAATAAGCCTCTGACAAACCAAAGAGCGCGATCCCAAGCAGCTAGTTGTTGGCTATCTTTGGTATCTTGGGCTACCAAACTATATTGTATCACATGGGCTTGCTCTTCTAAAAATTTAGTAGGGGGATCTGTTGCCTTGCCCACCTGTTCCATCAGGCACAAGTTGGGTTGGTCATAAGGTGCTCTACCTATCAACAGTGGACCAACTAGATCCGTTCCGTGCACTTGACCATCTGCAGAGGGTAAGGCGATGAAACTTTTGCCTTTAGCACAACCGCTAGTCAGTAAATGAAATAACCTATTGCCCACTGCTTCTTTAGCTAATTGATCTAAATCCTTTATTTCTTCAGCTAGGTTTTGTGCTAACTCTTCCTGTAAAGCTTTCGTAGAAGCGCCAGCCTCTAGGCTATAATGCTGCAATGCTTGCGCGGGGAGATAAGAAAAAGATTTTTTATCCTTATGGCTTACCTTTTTCCCTATAGCTAGCCCTAGCTTAGCTGCTAAGCCTGATTTAATAAAGCCACAGCCATCATGGGGGCGTAATTGCACGTTATTACGCAGCCTAAATGGATGGCAGACCTTTGGATCATAATTTCTATATATTTTTATCCTAAATTTCCCCTCTAAGACCGAATCTTTTTGATCCGTTCTGC
>NZ_JAACGG010000178.1:0-899 GCF_022810525.1 Candidatus Cardinium sp. cByotN1 | reverse complement strand
TCTCTCTCTCTTCTTCTTCTTCTTCTTCTTCTTCTTCTTCTTCTTCTTCTTCTTCTTTATCATGAAAAAAGAATTCTAATGCTAAATGCTTCCTTGCAAAGCTCACATTGTGTCATTTATATGCCAAACTTCTCCTTCCACTCACCCGTTACAACTTCTTTCACGAAAATTAGATTCATCATTCATCCCTTTTTTTCTCGATTTTCTCTCTCTCTCTCTTCATAACTGGTACGCTCTCATCAAGTTTTGAACAACGGAAAGTGCAAGAGAAAGAGAGAGAGAGAGAGAAAGCTTTGTTTGTTTCAAGGAGCTTCAAATAAGATGAGAGTGGATGGGAAGATGAAGAGTCATGATCATTGGAGAGAGAAGAGAAAATTTTCATCATAGAGTGTGGAAGATGAGCGTTTGATTGCATTATTGAAGTGTCAAATCAATGGATTGGCACGCATTATTGCTTTATCTTCTCCTTTTCTTGAATTTTGTTCCTCTCTCTCTCTTCCATCGCTCCTATCTTTTGCCAGTTTAGATCGAATCTTTGGGCGGTCAGGTTGGCCATGAATTTTCATCAAGATGTTGGAGGGGCAATAAAAACCGGGATACTCATTCTTATCATGGCTTCTCTATTATTATTCCATCTGAGAAACTTACATTCTACATCCATACTATGTACAAGCATTTCTTCTCTCTCAAGAGGTGCCTCATGCTTTCATATTCGGAACACAGAAAGAGAAAGAGAGAGAGAGAAAGAGAGAGAGGGTCGAAAATACGGCCTGAGTAGTACACTCAGCGAGTAGCCGGTCTCTTGGTGCACAGATGTGTAGGTCACTTCATCAACAGGCGAAACGGCCTCAACTCGCGATCTTTTTTTTTTCTCTCTCTCTCTCTCTCTCTCTTTCATC
>NZ_JAACGG010000177.1:0-657 GCF_022810525.1 Candidatus Cardinium sp. cByotN1 | reverse complement strand
AAGGTTGATGCCAGTCTAGCAGGTTATGATGAAACGCTGAACCAATTACTAGAAAATTTTATAGAAAAATACCGCCAGACTTTACAAAAAAAGTTTCCCCCTAGATTAAGATTAATAGACGATACTGCTCAAACTATCTTGAATAGCCTAGCATCTCATGAACCGCAACTGGCAGCAGCCTCTGGTGCCTTACCCTTTATAAAAAAAGATAGTAATGGCAAGGTAATGGTTCAAGAGAACAATACGTCGGAGAACGATACGGCTGATTATTGCGTTGCAGGGCGTCTATTTGGCCAAGCACTCAAGGAGCAGCACATACCCTTGGTACAAGTAGCTTTATCCTCTCCTTATTTAAATAAATTCTATTTGAATAGTTTCATTTATCCTACAGAAGATCAAACCATTCCCTATCGGTTCGATCTATTTGGGGGCAATCGTATGAAATGTCCTACGGAAACTGTGCAAGATTTGATTAGCCATAAACCCAGATCTTGTTTTGGCTATTTATTAGCGGTACCCTTTAGTGAGCTGAATACCGATAGTGCGTTTGGTCACTTCCTCTCCAGACTGTTTCCCTATAAAGAAAGTTTTTTTTACTTTCAAAGGGCCTTATTGGCTAGGCCCATGAAAATACCAGGCAGAACGGATCAAAAAGAT
>NZ_JAACGG010000176.1:0-717 GCF_022810525.1 Candidatus Cardinium sp. cByotN1 | reverse complement strand
CCTCCGTGTATATCCTTAATCTAGAGTCAGCTATAAGTTTGCAACATGCTTTCAATAAACGGCTAACAGGTAAAATAGCTGCTTGGCTCAGGGTTGTATCCCAATCAGCTTGCCTGCCAAGAAAATCCAATACTGCTAAAAATATATCGTTTTGGGTATGATCCGATGCAGATAATAAATTACTATGATCTATACACAAAAACCTAGAAAAGGAAGCAATTAGTTCAACAAGTTCTTGAACAGTAGCAGCATCAAAAATTAATTGTTCCTTGATTATATGCGCAGCAATATTTAAACACCCATCTTTACTGCCTGCTTGATCCTGCCATTTAGAAAACCCATTGACTAGAGTGGATAAATTTTGTGCATTAAATTCGTTAAGATATGTATTATTTTCCTTGATTTTTTTGTTGATGTATTGGGCAATTTCTTGACAGGCATCTTTGGTATCTTCTTGTTCGTTCCATTTAGAGAACCCATTGACTAGATTGGATAAATGTTGTGAAGTAAACGCTTCTAGATATGTATTATTTTCCTTGATTTTTTGATTGATGTATTTGGCAATTTCTTGACAGGCATCTTTGCTGTCTTTTTGATCCTTCCATTTAGAGCACCCATTGACTAGATTGGCTAAATTTTGTGCATTAAATTCGTTAAGATAGCTATTATTTTCCTTGATTTTTTGATTAATGTATTTAGCAATTTTTTGACAGGCAT
>NZ_JAACGG010000175.1:0-3544 GCF_022810525.1 Candidatus Cardinium sp. cByotN1 | reverse complement strand
TGTAAACGAAGCTTTCAGCCACTTTTTTCATCAGCGCTTGATTTTTTGGTTACTTTTTTATCAAGAAAAAAGTAACATGAAAAATTCATTTTCTACTTATTTCGTGAACGCAAACCAAAGAGTTGCTAAATATAATCGAAGAAAAACCACAGTCGTGAACGGATACCCCTTGAGCTCCCTCCCTGCAACTGTTTTTGTTTATTGTAAGCTATGCTTCCTGATCACCAATTTTTACAAGGAGCGTTTTTTAGTGCAATGCTGCCACAGTAGTGAATGGATATCAAATAACTCCAAAATATTTTGGCCTAAAAACCACTCCACTGAATAGATGCATTTTTCCTTACAAATATTTGCTTTACAGTATTATATTTATTATACTGGCTCTAGCTATTTGGCATTTCAGTTTATTTACAATTGTTTTTGTTTAGAAACAGCCAATCCCTCAGTTAGATAAGTAGTTCCTTTTTAGCCTCTTTTTTCAAAGGTAAAAGAGCTTAAGAAGCCTATGCTGTAGTTTTATATTGTATAATTTTAACCTATTTATGGCTATGAAAATTAAAATCGCTTTACTTGGTTTACTCTTTGGTAATAGCATCATACATTCTGTACGTGCTGATGAATATGATGATGAGGTAGATCACCTAGCAATCATTAAGGAAAAAAATGATAAGCACAAAGCTAAAGATGAAGATCAATCAGACCATTGCCTAAAATTGGGTGCTTCTGTTACCATAAACCCTACCATTACATGGCAAGACGATCAATGGTCAACTGAAAATAGTCCTGGAGCCGGTTTAACATTTAAAGCAGAGGTGCCAACAGCTTGCTGTAGCAAGACTACAACCCTTCATATAGCTGCTGGTTGGGGGGGAGGTAAAGAACTTGGCATTAAGCATGCGGCTGTAACCATTGGTAAGATGGTAACCATTGGCCAAACTGCTACTATTTTGGGTTATGAAAAAGCAGATCCTTCACTCCTGATCTCTCCAAGCGCAAGTGTTTTACAAATAAAGTATGAACATACATTTGATTGGTTCCGATTGGGCTGTGCTATTGAAAAGCCTGTTGCACTAGAAGTGGGTTTGTTTGATAAAACGAAAAAAAGATATGATAAAAAAGAAGATAAAGATGAACCACTATTTAATCAATTGGATGATTCAAAAGATAAGGAGCGGGCCTTTAAAATAAGAAATAGTTTGCCAGCCATTGGTTTAAATTTAGGCATTGTTACCGACCATGTTAATATAGCTTTGAGTGGATTAGGACGTTGCACAGACTATACACATAGTACTGATCCTGATGCAACAAAATTGCCAATTAAATACTGTGCTACCTACGGTGGCCATCTAGGTATTCAATACCAAGTGGTTCCTAAAAAATTTACAGTTACAGGCCAAGGTGCTTATGTTTTGGGTTTAGGTGATTACTTAACAGGACTCTCAGCGATTCAGAAAGATGATGAACGTAAAGAAATGTCTGCGGCCTACTATATAGATAGGAACAAGTCAGATTTGTCTTCTATCGATGCATTTGGTGTTGGAGGCACGTTAGAATACGCTGTCACACCTGAATGGACGTTTTCTATTAGAGGATCTTACCTTAAAACCTTAGAAGATTCAGAAAAGTCAGAAAAGCCAGTTATAGCTTTTCTCTCCCAGTGGAATGTAGTACCCAATATTACTTACCAAGCCAACAAATACTTGACGTTTTCTGGTGGATATAGTTTAGTACAAGAGTATAGAGTAGATGATAAAGAAAATAAAAAGCCTCAACACAAGTTAGCTGGAAGCATAAAGTTTAGTTTAAAGTAAATTTGTCTGCTGTTTTTTATTGGATTAAAGTGAATCTAAGTTAAGCTCAAGGCATGCCTTTTATAAGGCATGCTTTTTACACAAAGATTTTTTTTATTTTCTTATTGTTCCTATATTAAGTCTCAGCAAATAATCTCTCAAAAAAATCAAAAAACTATAAATAAGTAAATAGTAAACATAACCCTAAACACAACGCATTAAATGGATAAAAACAGATTTAAAGCAGCTATTACCTTGAGTATAGGCTTAGTGGTAAGTAGCATTATTTTTAGTTTATCTTTTTATCATAGCCGTACAAGCAATCTACGATCTGTCAGCATAAAAGGGCTAGCAGAAAGAGAAGTGGATGCGACTGTAGGTATATGGACTATTAAATTTGAGGCAGTGGATAATGACTTAGGGTGCGTTAATGAACAAATTAAAAAACAAACACAGTTATTGATTGCTTTTTTAAAAAAGCAAGGATTTGCAGGTAAGGAAATTATATATGGCGCTCCTGAATTACATGATCGTGGAAAATATGATTCCCAAAGCCTTAGATACTCAGTTAAGATGCAAGTTGTTGTAGATTCACCAAATATAAATTTAATCTATCAGACGGTACAGAAATCTCAGGAAATCATGAAAATGGGGGTCCGTCTTACCTATCCTAAATGGGATGGGCCAGCTAAGTTTATCTTTACAGACTTAAATACCATTAAGCCATCTATGATTCAAGAGGCTACTATAAATGGGAAAAAAGCTGCTGAGCAGCTTGCTAGTGATTCAGGTGTATGCCTAGGTGTGTTGCGTAGAGCAACGCAAGGTGCTTTTGCTATTGAAGATACCCATATACCTACTAAAAAACGGGTTCGTGTAGTCAATCAGATGGAATACGCTATTCAATAAGCTGTTTTTTGAAACGCTACTTCTGCTGCTAATTAGCGCGTTGATTATGAATATTTTTGATATAATACTCATGGTACCACTTATTTGGGGGGGGTATAATGGATTTAAAAAAGGTTTTATTGTAGAATTAATTTCTTCTTCGCTATTGGTATTGGGTTGCATAAAAGGGGTAACTTTATTTTATACTTTGCTACCTATTATAGAAAACAAGGTGCCTCCTCTAGCTACTTTTCTACCTATTTGTTTAGCTATACTGATGCTATTTATAGGTGTACTGATCATTTATCTATTAACCAAGTTAATTAAGGGTATGTTAATGATTACCCTATTGGGTATGTTCGATAACCTATTAGGGGGGCTATTTGGGTTATGTAAAGTAGCATTTTTTATCAGTTTATTAATTTATTGCTGTGGTTGTTTAGACTTTGCTGCCTTGCCGAAATATTGCATAGATAATAGTCTATTGTTCCCACTATTGGAACCTATTGTTCCAAAAATTTTACAATCTTTCACATCTATAGATCAGTTTTATCCATTGAAGCATTGGGGGCAACTCAAAAGCAAATGTCAGTAGAAGGATCATATTTCTTGGATCATTAAATAAAATAGCATTTTTTTCAATGGATGATTAGTATGTCATCTTACTTATGGGGGGCATCATGTATCCGTTCACGACTGTGGTTTTTCTTCGATTATATTTAGCAACTCTTTGGTTTGCGTTCACGAAATTAGTAGAAAATGAATTTTTGTTGTTACTTTTTTCTTGATAAAAAAGTAACCAAAAAATCAAGCGCTGATGAAAAAAGTGGCTGAAAGCTTCGTTTACAGCTGGAAAAACAGGAGCC
>NZ_JAACGG010000174.1:0-385 GCF_022810525.1 Candidatus Cardinium sp. cByotN1 | reverse complement strand
ACAGATAAAATTGAAAGAGGAGAGGAAGTGAACGTTTATGAAAAGGAATGGGGAGAGGAAAAGAGAGAGAGAGAGAGAGAGAGAGAGAGAGAGAGAAAAGTTATCATAAATACTTACGCGAAAACGTTCCTGTGCTGATATCTAGGACCAGGACTTTGTACAATCTGCACTTGAATCTGACTATGATGAAGAGGGCGAAAGGATTGCTGTTGAGGTGTCTGATTGGTATCAGTGATGACAAAATGTTGTCCTGCTGAGGTTTGTGAACCAGTTGGAAGGTGAGGTATTTGGGGTTTTGTGGATGGAGATGAGGGCTGTTGTGCTATATGAACTGGATGTTGAGATTGAGATTGAGATTGTGGCTGTTGTGGATTCAGGTGAGGAT
>NZ_JAACGG010000173.1:0-4145 GCF_022810525.1 Candidatus Cardinium sp. cByotN1 | reverse complement strand
TAGTCGAAAACCATCCAATAGATCCAATCAAACGTATCCCTATCCTAATAGCTGTGTTTTACGAGAACAAAGTAAAAAAAGACCTAGAGAACCTGATATAGACAGTAACCCAAAAAGATTTAAACAAGCGCGTGACTATCAATTCCCTAATAATCGGTATGATAGAAAGATAAGAAACAATCGTGCACAAAATGGTCCTTATAAAAGACCCATAGAGGATATTCGTGAAACGAATGCAAAAAGAACTAAATACGATCAAGCGTATAACTATCAAGTGCATAATTATAGTTCTTATAGAAGCATAGCAACTAATAATTATAATAATACCTTCAGAAAAAGCTATAGCCGAGACAATCTATATCCTTTCGTCTCTCTAACACCAAAAAATTTAGCCCTAGCAGTCAATCAACTAAGCAAGAAGCCTAACCAAAACGAAGACTCCTGTGAACAGTTGGCTAAAACTATAGCTAACATAGATTTACAAGAGTTAGAATCGTTTAATGGAAAAGATTTGTCCATGTTAGTCAACGGATTTAGCAAATGGTCTCGGAACAAAATCATGCAACAAGCCTGTCAAAAAATGGCTCAATATATTAATGAGTCTTATGAAGAAGTAGCAACCTATGTCCCCCAATCATTATGCTTATTAGTGAATGGATTTAGCAAATGGCCTAGGAACGAAATAATCCAAAAAGCCTGTCAAAAAATTGCAAAGCATATTAATAAATCTTATGAAGAGGTAGCAACCTATCACTCTCAATCATTATCCTTATTAGTCAATGGATTTAGCAAATGGCCTAGGAACGAAATAATCCAACATACTTGTGAAAAGCTTGCCAAATACATCAAGGAAAATAATAGGTATCTAATATCGCTTGACCCACAAGCTTTAGCCAATCTAGTCAATGGGTTCTCTAAATTTAAGGATCAAAAAGATACCAAACATGCCTGTCAGCAAATTGCCAAATACATCAAGGAAAAAATCAAGAAAGAGGATAGATATTTAAAATCATTTACTCCACAACAGTTGGCGAATCTAGTCAATGGATTCTCTAAATGGAAAAAGCAAAAAGACAGCAAAGACGCCTGTCAAAAAATTGCGCAATACATCAATCAAAAAATCAAGGAAAATAATACATATCTAGAAGCGTTTGACCCACAAGGCTTAGCCAATCTGGTAAATGGGTTCGCTAAATGGAAAGATCAAGAAAATACCCAAAATGCCTGTCAAGAAATTGCCCAATACATCAACAAAAAAATCAAGGAAAATAATACATATCTAGAAACGTTTAACCCACAAGGCTTAGCTAATCTAGTCAATGGGTTCTCTAAATGGAAAGATCAAGAAAATACCCAAAATACTTGTAAACAAATTGCCAAATATATCAACAAAAAAATCAATCAAGAGGATACATATCTTAACAGATTTAATGCACAAGAGTTAGCTAATCTAGTCAATGGGTTCTCTAAATGGAAAGATCAAGAAAATACCCAAAATACTTGTAAACAAATTGCTAAATACATCAGTCTCAAAGTCAAGAAAAATAATACATATCTAGAAGCGTTTACTTCACAACATTTAGCCAATCTAGTAAATGGATTCTCTAAATGGAGCGAACAAGAAGATACACAAAATGCCTGTCAAAAAATTGCCCAATACATCAACAAAAAAATCAAGGAAAATAATACATATCTAGAAGCGTTTGACCCACAAGGCTTAGCTAATCTAGTAAATGGGTTCTTTAAATGGAAAGATCAAGAAAACAGCAAGCATATCTGTCAAAAAATTGCTAAATACATCAACAAAAAAATCAAGGAAAATAATACATATCTAGAAGCGTTTGTCCCACAAGGCTTAGCCAATCTAGTCAATGGATTCTCTAAATGGAGCGATCAAGCAAATACCCAACATGCTTGTGAAAAAATTGCCCAATACATCAACAAAAAAATCAAGGAAAATAATACATATTTAGAAGCGTTTGACCCACAAGGCTTAACCAATCTAGTCAATGGATTCTCTAAATGGAGCGAACAAGAAGATACACAAAATGCCTGTCAAAAAATTGCCCAATACATCAACAAAAAAATCAAGGAAAATAATACATATCTAACATCCTTTAATAAACAAGAGTTGGCCAATCTAGTCAATGGATTCTCTAAATGGAGCGAACAAGAAGATACACAAAATGCCTGTCAAGAAATTGCCCAATACATCAACAAAAAAATCAAGGAAAATAATACATATCTAGAAGCATTTAATAAACAAGAGTTAGCCAATCTAGTTAATGGATTCTCTAAATTTAAGGATCAAGAAGATCCCCAATATGCTTGTGAAAAAATTGCCCAATATATCAACAAAAAAATCAAGGAAAATAATACATATCTAGAAGCGTTTACTTCACAACATTTATCCAATCTAGTAAATGGGCTCTCTAAATTTAAGGATCAAAAAGACAGTAAAGATGCTTGTCAAAAAATTGCGCAATACATCAATCAAAAAATCAAGAAAGAGGATACATATTTAAAATCATTTACTCCACAAGGATTATTCAATCTAGTGAATGGGTTCGCTAAATGGAAAGAACAAGAAAACAGCAAAGATGCCTGTCAAAAAATTGCGCAATATATCAATCAAAAAACCAAGAACAATAATAGGTATCTAGAATCGTTTGACTCACAAGGCTTATACATTCTGGTGAATGGGTTTTCTAAATTTAGAGATCAAGAAGACGCCCAACATGCTTGTGCAAAAATTGCGCAATACATCAATCAAAAAATCAAGAAAGAGGATACATATTTAAAATCATTTACTCCACAACAGTTGGCGAATCTAGTCAATGGATTCTCTAAATGGAATGATCAAGAAGATATCAAATATGCTTGTAAACAAATTGCCAAATACATCAACAAAAAAATCAAGGAAGAGGATACATATCTTAACGGATTTAATGCACAAGGCTTAGCCATTCTAGTCAATGGGTTTGCTAAATGGAACGATCAAGAAGATACCAAATATGCTTGTAAACAAATTGCCAAGTATATCAATCAAAAAATCAAGGAAGAGGATACATATTTAAAATCATTTACTCCACAACAATTGGCGAATCTAGTCAATGGGTTTTCTAAATGGAAAGAACAAAAAGATACCAAATATGCTTGTAAACAAATTGCTAAATACATCAATCAAAAAATCAAGGAAAATAATAACTATCTAGAAGTGTTTGACCCACAAGGCTTAGCCAATCTAGTCAATGGGTTTACTAAATGGCAAGAACAAGCAGATCCCCAAAATGCTTGTAAACAAATTGCCAAATACATCAATCAAAAAATCAAGAAAGAGGATACATATCTTAACGGATTTAATGCACAAGGCTTAGCCAATCTAGTCAATGGGTTCGCTAAATGGAAGGATCAAGCAAACACAAAAGATGCTTGTCAACAAATTGCCAAATACATCAACAAAAAAATCAAGGAAAATAATAACTATCTTAACCAATTTAATGCACAAGAGTTAGCTAATCTAGTCAATGGGTTCGCTAAATGGAGAGAACAAGAAGATACCCAAGATGCCTGTCAAGAAATTGCCAAATACATCAACAAAAAAATCAAGGAAAATAATAGCTATCTTAACCAATTTAATGCACAAGAGTTAGCCATTCTAGTCAATGGGTTTTCTAAATAGAGCGAACAAGCAAATACCCAAAATGCTTGTCAAGAAATTGCCAAATACATCAATCAAAAAATCAAGGAAAATAATGGATATCTAGCATCGTTTACTTCACAAGGCTTATCCAGTCTAGTAAATGGGTTCTCTAAATTTAAGGATCAAGCAGATAGTAAAGATGGGTGTTTACATATTGCTGTTCATATAATCAAGGAACAATTAATTTTTGATGCTGCTACTGTTCAAGAACTTGTTGAACTAATTGCTTCTTTTTCTAGGTTTTTGTGTATAGATCATAGTAATTTATTATCTGCATCGGATCATACCCAAGATGATATATTTTTAGCAGTATTGGATTTTCTTGGCCGGCAAGCTAGTTGGGATAACATCTTGCCCCAGGCAACTATGGTATCTGTTACTCGTTTATTGAAAGCCTGTTGCAGACTTATAGCTGACTCTAAATTAAGGATATACACGGAGG
>NZ_JAACGG010000172.1:0-12004 GCF_022810525.1 Candidatus Cardinium sp. cByotN1 | reverse complement strand
TGGTGAACGGAAACAAAAATTCCTTAAGTTGACGCGATTGGGTGAACGAAAACGCTTTTTTGGGGATAATGTATTGAACAAGCTACCTATTTGTCAGCTTCCTTGTCTTATTTCCATCTTCTATGTGACCAAATCCAAAGCGCTGGATTGCGTAGAATATTGGCTTCTAGCTTTCTTGTATAGCTTTCTGCAATTGATTCAGGTGATAATTGCGTAGGCGTTTTTGTAAGTAATATAGGTCTTGCTATATAACTTCCCCGTTTGATGCGATCTATTGCTATGTAAAAGATAGGTTGATTGCATGTTTGAGCCAGCTTAGCAGCTGTTAAGGCAACCTTGGTCGTTTGGTTTAAAAAGATAGTAGCATGGGTATTGTGCTTATGGAATGGTGCTTGGTCTATTAAGAGTGTGGTAGCCTGCGGTGGCCCCTTATAGCTTCTTATATACCTGAATAAGGCAGCCATTGGCATAGCTTTCCGTTGAAAACGGCTTCTTATATGGCGTGCCATCTGATCTATTTCTTGATCGTGTAAAGGTTGATAGCCGGCACATAGGGTATAAGGCGTCTGTAAGGCAAGGGCATTGGCAATCCATTCCCAATTCCCAAAGTGGCCAGAAACTAGTATAATCGATTGGCCTTCCTGGTAGCATCTTTCTAGTGGTTCTATATCTTTCAGGGCAACCCGTTCTAAAAGCAGCTCATGCGTTATGGTCAACGCTTTTATATGTTCCAATAGGAGATCAGATAGGTATTGGTAAAAGGCTTTTTTTATTTGATTGCACTCCTGCTTTGTTTTGTTAGGAAAAGAATGAGTTAAATTTTGCTGTACTATTTTTTTTCTGTATCCTATTATGTAGTATATAACTATATATAATAACCTTGAGATAAGGTATAATGGTCGAAGTGGTAATAAAGAAATAAGATAACATAAGCGGTATAGCATGGGCTATTCTACTCTTTCTAAAAAAGCGGTTATTCTTTTAGCACTCTTATCTCTACCCAATAAGGCTATAATTTCTATAAGATCCGGACCAGCCATTCCACCTGTAAGTGCCATACGCAACAAGGGCATCATACCAGGAATAGACCATTCTTTTAATAATGTTTTAATCTGATCTGTTTGCCATTCTGGTAAAGTAGCTAATCCTTTTCTAAAAGCAACGATTCCTTCTTTGGTCCTACTATTCCATCTTTTCTCAATGAGTTCCCTATCATAATCAACAGGGTCAAAAAAGAAAAATCTGCCTTCTTTCCAAAAATCTTTAGGAAAGGTAATTCTATCCTGTACGAGGTTACAAATCGGAATAGCCTCTTGCTGGCTACAAGTTACATCTTCTTTAGCTGCTTCTGTTATAAAATAGCTGGCCCAAATAGTCGCTCCTTGCTTTTTGATATGTTGTTGGTTAAACCATTTAGCTTTAGCAATATCAAACTTAACCCCTGATTTGCCTAAGCGTTCTAGAGAAAAAGCTTCTATTAAATCTTGTTTGCTAAATATTTCTTGGTTAGTACCTGGGTTCCATCCAAGTAAAGCCAAGAAGTTCAACAACGCTTCTGGCAAATAGCCTGCTTCTCTAAAGGCATTTTCAACTGTAAGGTCTAGACTCTTCCAAGCGATAGGGAATGCCGGGAATCCATATTGATCTGCGTGGCGCTTGCTTAACTTTCCGTTGCCATTTGGGGCTAATAAGAGTGGCAGATGGATAAATTGCGGCATCTCATCAGCCCAACCTAAGTAACGATATAACAATATATGAATGGGGGTGGAAGGGAGCCACTCTTCTCCACGGATCACATGGGTAATCTTCATGAGATGATCATCCACTACACTAGCAAAGTGGTAGGTAGGCAAGCCGTCTGATTTCATTAAGACTTTATCGTCTAAGACAGAAGTATCTACTTTGACCCAGCCACGTACACCATCCTGAAAGCGTATTAACATTTTATGGGGCATTTTTAGCCGAATCACATAGGGTATTCCGGCTGCTATCCATTCTTGCACCTGTTCTAGCGGCATTGTAAGGCCATTGCGCATCCATTCACGACTTATAGCATTGTATTGTGGGTTGGCAATTTTAGCTGCTTTAAGCCGTTCTCGCATTGCTTCGATCTCTGCTGGTGTGTCAAATGCATAATAGGCATGTCCATTATCTAACAAGAATTGGATATAAGTTTGATAGATCCCAATCCGTTCAGATTGTTTATAGGGACCCAAAGAACCTCCTTGTTCAGGTCCTTCATCTGGCACAATCCCTAGCCAGCGTAAGCTTTCTAAGATGTAAGCTTCTGCACTAGGTACCAAACGCTTTTGATCCGTATCTTCAATACGTAATATAAAACGTCCTCCTTCTTTTTGGGCTAAAAGATAGTTATAGAGAATAGTTCTAACACTGCCAATATGTAATGCCCCAGTTGGACTGGGGGCAAAGCGTACATGTACGGCCATATATTTTTATATAAAAAAGAATTTATGGTATCTTTTCACCACATTGTAAAAAATCAAGCCCTGGGTAAAAAGCTTATATCTTGGCCAGAACCGTAATCCCCCCTTTTACTTTATCACCTACTGCTACTTTAATATTGGCATCTATTGGCAAATAAACCTCTGCTCTTGAGCCAAATTTAATAAAGCCACATTTTTCACCTTGTTGTACCTCTTCACCTTCTTTAAAATAAAACTTAATCCTACGGGCCATCAAACCTGCTATTTGTCTAAAAAGAATTTGCTGGCCATTTTCATTTTCAATTACGATGGAGGTTCTTTCATTATGGCTACTAGACTTGGGATGAAAAGCAACCAAGTGCTTGCCTGGATGGTATTTAAAAAAGACAATTCTGCCAGACATAGGAAACCTATTAACGTGTACATTGAACGGAGACATAAATATACTGATTTTGATCCGCTCTTCCTGTAAATATTCGCCTTCATATGTTTTCTGAATACTGAGGATTTTACCATCTGCTGGGCCTAATATATATTGATCTTGCGTATGGATAATACGGTATGGGTCTCTAAAAAAATAGATCAGCCAAAAATACAACGCACCACTAACTACTGCAAATCCTATGGATTGATGGTAAGTCAATGCTACTTTTTTATGCATACCATAATAAATAAGCAATAGAACAATAGGCGTACATAGTAAAATATCTCTTCCTTCTTTATGTATTTTCATTGTGGTCTAGACCTTTGCTCGTTTTGATTTTTTATGTAAAAAGTAAAGTTATTTTTATAAATGCAACTACTGCAGGAATGGTAAGCAATAAGCTGTCGACCCTATCTAATAGCCCTCCATGTCCTGGAATGATTTCACTGGTGTTTTTTACATCTACACTTCTTTTAAGCAACGAGGCCACTAAATCTCCATAGGTACCTGTAAAAATAGTGATCAAAGAGATCCAGAGCCATTGGCATAATGGTAAAATAGCAAAAAAATAGGCCATCGCATAACCAGCCATAATGGCAAATAAAGCACCTCCGAAAAAACCTTCCCATGTTTTTTGAGGAGAGATCCGTTTGAAAAGTTTAGATCTGCCTATGGCAGAACCTACTAGATAAGCACCCGTATCTTGGCTCCAGACAATGGTCAGTAGGCCTAGTATTAGCTCTTTGGAATAGCTGCCTTTAAAAAAGGCTAGGTAATGCAGCATGCCAAAAGGAACGGCAATATACAAAATGCCTAAAAAGGTAGCTGCGATATCTAAAAAGGGGTTCGAAGGTTTGCGGTTATATAGTGGGGTCATATAGACTAAAATAGCTAGTGGCATAGAGATATAGCCTAATAGGAGTGAGCTATTATCATAAAGGCAGTAGTGAAAGGCTATAGTATAAAAAAGCAGGCCTAAAAAAATTCCGTAACCACGCATCGGAGTAACATTTGCTTGTTTAAGCAGTTTATAAAACTCTAGCATAGCCAGCATGACTACATAAAAAAAGAGCAAAAAATAAGTCCAAGAAGACCAAAAAATGGCAAAAATAATAACGGGTGTAAAGAGTACAATCGAACAAAAACGCTGTACAAAATTGTTTTGCTTTTTCAACATAGGTGTAGCCTCTATTTTAATAGATGATGCAGCAGTTGCATCTATGCTTATTCCAACCGATTGGTTATAAGTCTTACAATGATATAAAATTTCATAAGAGTAACAAAATAGGGTGATCTACTCCTTTATTGCCAAAAAGCATCTGGTAGTTACATAGCTGCTGGCTCGACCATCGGCTCAAATAGGTTAGCTGTTTGCCCCTTTTGTTGGTTGGATCTACCAAACAATCGTTGTTTGAGTTGTTTAAACTCCAGTAAAGTAAATAGTGGTTCCAATTTGGTTCTACTGGGTCCTTGATAATGACACTTTTCCAAGTCTAATGTGATGGGTACATCGGTTCGAATCGTGGCCAGCTCTTTAGAAAGCATGCCTTGCTCAGCATATTGGATTAGGTTAGCTTTTAATCTACCGGTTAGATGAGCGCTATGTGCCAATAAGTTTTCAAGACTATCAAATTCTTTTATAAGCTTTCGTGCTGTTTTTTTGCCAATAGAGGGAATACCTGGAATAAAATCAGAGGGATCTCCTTCTAATGCTAAGATATCTTTTACTTGTTCTGGTCTAGCGATCTCCCATTGGGCTAAGATCTCTTTTTTACCAATGATGCTGGCTTTTTGGCCGTGACTACTAGGTTTATAGAGATAGATAACGTCCGTTACCATTTGGGCTAAGTCTTTGTCTGTAGACATGATATAAGTAGTACAGCCCATTGCAGCTCCTTTATGCGCTAATGTGCCTAGTAGGTCATCAGCTTCATAACCTTTACAGCTTACAGATAGAATACCAAATCCATCTAGAATGGATTGAATATAAGGAATTGCTATAGAGATTGCTTCTGGTTGTGCGGGGCGGTGAGACTTATAATTAGTAAATAGTTCATGTCGAAAAGTTTTTTCTTTGCTATCAAAGGCAACAATGATATGGGTAGGTTTTTCTTTTTGCAATACTTCTAATAGTGTATTGACAAAGCCCAGTATGGCCCCTGTTTCAATTCCCTCTGCAGTAGTAGTGTGTACCTTACTAAGAGCAAAATGGGCTCTGTAGATCAGTGACATACCATCTAATAAAAAAAGCTTTTTGAGCGTGTCTACCATTTTTGTCTTTTTTTTGAGTGGATATGCCGTAATGTTTTATGATATCATATCAACTCCTAAAGTTTATATGGCCTCTATAATACTTGCCACCATGTCTATGATCTGGTTTGATATGGCATCCCATTATAGAACATTTACCACCGATTGGGATGCGTATGCCGATCCCGACTTGAAAAATTATACCACCTATATAATGACTTACAGAAACTAGATCATCAGGAGTGCTTGGGTCACTATGTTCCAGAATCTCATTGTATAAGGATAAACCATAGGCCAAGCGAATGCTCCAATGCCAACTATAAAAAAAAGATTTTTCTAATGTAGTACCCAAGTCAAAAGTGCGGGGGTAGCATAGATAGTACTTTGTACCCAATTCAGAGAACGTATAGATGGAGGGTGTCCAAGTACCATCTATTAATAAAGTATAATAGCTAGTTTCAGTTATTTTAAAGCCCAAGCGAAGCAAAGATGTCCAAGTAAAGTAATAAGGACGTGTAGGTATATAGTTTGTTAGATACGCTTGCTGATCTTGTTTATTACTGAGTTGGCTATTGTTGACCCATTGGCCTATCATCTTTTTAAGAAAAGAACATCTTATACCTGCACCCGCACCAATCCGTAACCGGAAGAGTTCCGTAGAGAGCAACAGCTGTGTAGCAAGTGTTAGGCCCTTTCCAGTGAAACCAAAGATGTTTTTAGGGTCATAGCTATTTTGCTGTAGATGATCTGAATCACTATCCTTATCTTTGTTAAAGTAAATAGAAGGCCCATGATACCAGCGTATATAATAACATGGTATGATAGGTTCATCTGTTATATGATTAACTGTCATTTCACCGTCTTGTTTACCAGGGTGCATACGACTGACATGGACTTTATAATTATCTTGTTTAATATAAAAGGCGCTATCCAGTTGAATAAAGTTGCAAAAAGAATACTTTGAAGCATGCAATGAAACCAATGGGGCAAGCCATAGAAAATAGAAAGATAAATTAGTAAAGCACTTCAATGGAAAAATATGGTTATTTTTTGTATTTACTACTAGCAGTATAAACTATATGATTGGCGTTTTAAAATTAGATTTTTTTACCTTTATTTCCTAATTTGGTTCATGCAATAGCCTGATTGCTAGATTTACGTCAAGATTTGACCATTTGCTCTATATTCAAGATTACCAGTAAAGGAGTCTGTCGCAGGCAATCTAATCTAAAAGCTATTATCTATGCGTTATTATATTATTGCAGGAGAGCACTCCGGGGATATGCATGGGGCTGATTTGATTAGACAAATCAAAAGAATAGATTACCAGGCTACTTTTTGGGCTTGTGGAGGGTTGGCTATGTCAAAAGCTATGGGGGAACCTTGTAACGTAGATAGTTCAAAAATGGGTTATATCGGGATAGATTTTTTAAAAAAATGGTATGCCCTATGGAAAGTATTACAATTTTGCCAAAAAAGCTTAATAGGCTATCAACCAGATCTAGTCATCTTAATTGACTATAGTGGGTTTAATATGCGCATAGCAGCATTTGCTAAGCGAAATGGCTTTCCGGTAAATTACTATATACCACCCAAGATCTGGGCACATGGTTCAGGAAGAATCGAACAAATCAAGCGTGATGTAGATAGAGTATGGTCCATTTTGCCCTTTGAGGTAGCCTATTATCAGGCTAAGGGCTACTGTACAATTGATTATGTTGGCCATCCGCTTGTTCAAAAAGTGTCCGACCATCGCATCAATCCTGATTTTATAACAGAAAATAAGCTCGATAACCGCCCTATTATAGCACTATTGCCTGGTAGTAGATGGGATGAAATTCGGCGCTTGTTGCCCCTAATGGTTGCTCAGGCAGATGGTTTTAAAGGCTATCAGCTGGTAGTAGCTGGCTTAAGTCATCTCCCAAATTGTGCGTATAAGGCGGTATGTAGTGCTCAGGTTAAATTAGTTTATGACCAAACCTACGACCTAATGGCGGTTGCCAAAGTGGGTATCGTTGCTTCTGGAACAGCTAGTTTAGAAGCTGCTTTGTTTAATTTGCCCCAAATAGTCGTTTATAAGCTGCATCCGCTGGCTTACTTTTTGTATAAAAGAATGATCACAGTACAGTATATCTCTTTGGTCAATCTTTTGGTAGATGAATTGGTTGTTCCAGAATTAATTCAATATCAACTGACTAGTGACAAGCTTTATCTCCATTTGACCACTCTTTTATCAGAAAGTGGTAGCATCAAGCAACAAGCAGCCTATCAAGTGATTCGCCAATTATTAGGTAAAGAGCATGCTGCTGCTGCAGTAGCAAAAAGTATGTATAATGATAGAAAAAAAAGGGGGTAGAATCATGGCCATAGATTATGGGTTAAAGCGCGTAGGCATTGCTGTAACTGATCCTTTACAAATCATTGCCACCCCATTAACGACGATACCTACTACTACTTTATTTCTGTTTTTAAAGGAGTATTTGCAAAAAGAAAGTGTAGTGAGTTTTGTAATGGGGCTGCCTAAAGGTTTGGACGGGGGGCCTTCTAAGATGAGTAGGGTAGTGGAGGCAATTGGCTTAGAAGTAAAAAAGACATTTCCAGGGCAAAGTTTCTATTACCAAGATGAGCGGTTTACTTCTAAGTTGGCCATGCAGGGGCTCTATCAAGCTGGCTATTCTAAAAAGGATAGAGTAGATAAAGGCAATATCGATCAGGTAAGTGCAGCGATTATCTTACAATCTTTTTTGGTATCTCGTTATGGCAGTGGTCAATAGGTTATTTGTAGCTTACTTACACCAACTGCTTAATAAATTGGATTAAATCGGTTAAAATAACCTCAGTATAAATGACCATTTCACCATGGTCTACAAATAAACGAGGATCTATGGCTACTAAGTTACTAGCATGGATGATCCCTTTATACATCCTTCGTTTTATTTGTATGCGATTAGGTGCCATGATAGATAGCTGACTATGGGTTGGATATTTTGAATCTATTGCCACTTCCTTATGTAGCCAATCTTGCCTGCCTAACTGACTGGCTAATGGAATTAAAGTGTCGTGTTTGCCCTCTTTTTTACCAGTAATAAATAGCGCATAGGCATCATTTAATAGCTCTATGGCTCTCTTCTGTTCGGCTATTTGAACATGCATATTAAATAGCTCAGAAAAATCATTTTCGTAGGTGGCGATTAGTAAACAAGGTATTTTCTGGTTTTTTTGCAAAAAGTTATATACATTTTTGGTGCATGGGCTATTGGGTAATATATCTTTTAATCCATCTAAAGGCATCCATCCTGGACGTGCCACTATCCGCATCCATCTCTGGAGCGCCATGCTCCATTTAATCCTAGATAAGGGATAATCAATAAGCTGTAATCCTTTTTTTGCATCCGATATAAAGTCTTGCACATCCTTGCTACTGCGTTCTAGGAAAGGCGTGCCCATTAAAGGGGCGTTAAGGGTAATGATGCCTAGGATATTAAGTTGATTTTTATAGGATTCAGCTAAGGTACAGGCTAGCAGACCTCCTTGACTATAACCAATGATAATGATTGGAAAAGAGCTAGGTTCTTTTCCATATTCGATTAATGTAACGGCTATATACTTATCTATATCTTCTGCTTGTTGATCTATTGATCGTATGACAGATTTTAGCCGGACTCTGCAGGTTGGTTGAATGATTAGAACCGACTTGCCAAATGCGCTTTGGAGTCTTTCTGCAATCGGCTTTAGTTCATTGGCATGACCATATAAACCATGTAAAAGCAAAGCTGCAAAGGTAGGTTGTTGGCCTAAAATAGCTTTATACATTTGAAAATAGCACTTCTCCTTTGTTATAGCCAATAAGAATAGGCCGATCTTTGGTAACCCGTCCAGCTAGCAATTCTTTAGACAATGCATTGAGTATAATCCGTTGCATAAAGCGTTTGAGTGGTCTTGCGCCAAACTCCAAGCTATAACCTTCTTTGGCTAGGTAATCTATAAGCTCCTCATCCATCTGAATGACTATACCATTCTTGGCTAGATCTGCTTTAAGTTTTCTTACCTGAATAGCTACAATATCTTTAATAACTCTTTTAGAGAGTGGATTAAACATAATAATTTCGTCTATCCTATTTAAGAATTCTGGTCGCATCTGTTTTTGGAGCAATTGTACAACTGCTTCTTTGGTTTCTGCCAATATCTCTTTATTTGGCAGATCTTGGTTACCAGCTAATTGGCTTTGAATAAGATGGGCCCCCATATTACTGGTCATGATAATAATCGTATTTCTGAAATTGGCTGTTCTACCTTTATTATCGGTTAGCCTACCATCATCCAATACTTGCAATAAAATATTAAAAACATCTGGATGTGCTTTTTCTATTTCATCTAATAAAACTACTGAATAGGGCTTTCTACGAACCGCCTCTGTAAGTTGCCCTCCTTCATCATAGCCTATGTAGCCAGGTGGTGCACCAATCAGTCGACTGACTGAATGTTTTTCTTGGTATTCAGACATATCTATTCGAATCATAGCCTGTTCATCGTTGAATAAAAATGTAGCCAATGCTTTGGCTAGTTCAGTTTTACCTACCCCAGTGGTACCTAAAAAAATAAAAGAACCAATCGGTTTACGAGGATCTTGTAATTCCGCTCGACTTCTGCGTACTGCATCAGCCATAGCCTGAATGGCTTCTGCTTGGCCTGCCACACGATCAGAAAGTATATCTTCTAAGTGGAGTAATTTTTCTTGCTCATCTTGAAGCATTCTGGACACAGGAATACCCGTACGGTGGGCCACAATTTCAGCAATATCTTCTTTGGTAACTTCTTCTTTAAAAAATGGACTAGCCTCACGTAATGCTTCTACCTGCTCTTCGAATGCTTTCAGTTTTTTTTCTGCCTCTGCCAGCCTGCCATATCTAATTTCTGCCACTTGACCATAGTCAAAATTGCGTTCTGCTTCTTTAGCTTCTAAGTGCAATTGTTCGATTTTTTGCTTCTGTATACCAATGCCCTCAATAATCGATTTATCGTGCTCCCATTTTGCTTTTAGATTATTTTTTTGTTCAGTTAGGTCGGCAATGGTTTTAGATAATTCTTCAAGTTTTGTGGGGTCATTTTCTCTTCGAATAGCTTCCCTTTCGATTTCTAATCGAGTAATTTTGCGTTGTATTTGGTCTAAATCTACAGGAATGGTATCTAAGCCAATACGCTTCTTGGCACCTGCTTCATCTATTAAGTCGATCGCTTTATCAGGTAGGCGAAGTTCTGGGATATAGCGATAAGAGAGTGTTACGGCAGCTACCACTGCATCACGCAAAATACGAACATTATGGTAAGCCTCATATTTTCCCTTTATGCCTTCTAAAATAGAAATAGAATCCGCTTGGGTTGGTTCGTCTACCATAACTACTTGAAACCTTCTTTCTAATGCTTTATCTTTTTCTATGTACTTTTGGTATTCCTTGAGTGTAGTAGCACCAATAGCATGCAGTTCGCCACGTGCAAGGGCTGGTTTGAGTAAATTGGCTGCATCCATAGCTCCTTCACCAGAAGCACCTGCTCCAATAAGCATATGAATTTCATCAATAAAAAGAATAAATTCCCCATTAGAATCAACCACTTCTTTGATAACGGCTTTAAGTCGCTCTTCAAACTCACCTTTGTATTTGGCACCAGCAATTAAAAGTCCCAAATCTAGTGCAAAAATTAGCTTAGACTTGATGTTTTCAGGCACATCCCCTGCTACAATTCTTTGGGCTAGCCCTTCTATGATAGCTGTTTTGCCTACACCAGGCTCCCCAATTAACAGCGGATTATTTTTAGTTCTACGGGAAATAATTTGCAGGGTTCTTCGAGATTCCTCATCCCGTCCAATAACCGGATCTATTTTTCCCTCTTTAACCAGCTGATTGAGATTTTTTGCGTAACGCGCTAGTGACTGATATTTAGACTCTGCCGTAGGATCTGAGACTTTATGGCTACCACGTAATCCGTGAATAGCTTGTAACAAAGACTGTTCTGTTATGCCATGGGTTTTCATCAGGGCTGCCGTCTTGTCTTGGCCAGCACACAGACTTAACAGCAAATGTTCTACTGCAATAAAGTCATCACCTAATTTTTTTTGGTAGCTTGCCGCCTGTCGTAAGCTAACCTCCATATGGGGTGATAAGTAAGGCTGCTGTCCAGAGGCTTTCGGATAGCTTTGAATGAGTTGATCTAATGCTTGCTTTAAAGGTTCTAGAGGCACCTGCAGTTGTTGGGTAAGAAAGGTAACGTGTGCTTCATTACTACTTATAATGGCCTTGAGTAAGTGGCCTGTTTCAATAGTAAGTTGTTGGTTGTCTTGGGCAATCTCTATAGCGCCTTGTAGGGCCTCTTGTGCTTTAATGGTATATTTTTTAAAGTCCATAATGCTAGGGGTTGATCATTACTTTACTGTTACTTGGGTAAATATAATACTTTTGTCCTTCTGTTGTAAGGAACTTTGATACCAATAGCCGTCTTGCAAAACCTATCTATGGCGTTATAGCCATCTAATGATTTGCATTATTTAGATTTTATGCATAAAACTGGGTCTTATTCTATAGCTAATAGAGCAAAGCAAGTGTTATTTCGATATCTCTAATATTTTTTATACCTTATAATCAAGACTTTAAAATGTTTTGTATAGCTTGCTTCTATCCATTCAGCTCTCACCCACTGGGGTTGGTTATACCTAAAAAAGAAACTTGCTTAACGCTAGTTTCTTAGAAGCCAATGGCTTCAACTTAAGGAAAATTGTTTCCGTTCACCACTATGGCTTATGCTAGAAAAAAAACGCGCCCTTTGAAAAAAGTGCGATCAGAAAGCGCAGTTTACAGATGAAAAGAAAAACAGTTGCCGGGATGGATTGCAG
>NZ_JAACGG010000171.1:0-535 GCF_022810525.1 Candidatus Cardinium sp. cByotN1 | reverse complement strand
TCAAAAAGACAGCAAAGATGTCTGTCACCAAATTGCTAAATATATTAATCAAAAAATCAAGGAAAATAATAACTATCTTAACCAATTTAATGCACAAGGCTTAACCAATCTAGTCAATGGGTGCTCTAAATGGAAGGATCAAAAAGACACCCAAAATGCCTGTCAAAAAATTGCTAAATACATTAATCAAAAAATCAAGGAAAATAATAACTATCTTAACCAATTTAATGCACAAGAGTTAGCCAATCTAGTCAATGGATTTTCTAAATGGAAGGATCAAAAAGACAGCAAAGATGCCTGTCAAAAAATTGCTAAATACATCAATCAAAAAATCAAGGAAAATAATAACTATCTTAACCAATTTAATGCACAAGAATTAGCCAGTCTAGTCAATGGGTGCTCTAAATGGAAGGATCAAAAAGACAACAAAGATGCCTGTCAAAAAATTGCTAAATACATCAATCAAAAAATCAACGAAAATAATAACTATCTTAACCAATTTAATGCACAAGAATTAGCCAGTCTAGTCAATGGG
>NZ_JAACGG010000170.1:0-2828 GCF_022810525.1 Candidatus Cardinium sp. cByotN1 | reverse complement strand
TGTTCCTGAAACTGGTAAAAAATGAATTTTTTAAAGCTACTTTTTGCTTGATAAAAAAGTAAGATAAAAAACTTATAATCAAATAAAAATAATTAAAAATTCCTTAAGTTGACGCCATTGCGTGAACAGATACTATTAAGTGCGCTTCTTATGCTTATTTATAGGTAAGTTATTTTGAGAAATTAGTTATTATATTTGTATTCAATTTATTGTTTTTTACAAAACTTTACAGCCCCTCATATGCTAAATAACAAGAGCCATAAAATTCATTCATTGTTTATACAATATTTTTTCTTTTACGCCTTAGTGGTAGCCTATTGCCCTTTTACAGGTTGTGTTGGTGTACGAAAAGACCTTGTACCACAACGTAATGAAGTGTTAGGTAGTTTGCCTTACAATATAAAAAAACGTTATTTAGAACTAACTCAGGTGTTAGATGATGATGAGAGGCAAGCTTTAGAAAAAAAAATTAACACAATCAAAGAACCAGATCGTTTAACCTTTTTTATAGAAAAGTGTATAGACTATAAGGGGATACTTAAACTGCTACCTCAACCTGAAAGAGCGCTATGTAAACAAGCGTTTACTAACGCTTTTGATATCAATCATGCAGAAAAGCTTATCAAGCAATACCAAAATGAGTTGAAGATGATTGATCATGCTTCTATCCAAACACAACAATATTACATAGACCTTCTCCAGGTGTTACCAGACGATCAAGCCACTGCATTAAAAAAACAAATTGTTCAATCTACTAGCCCAATTGATGTAGAGCAACTGATTATATCACACCTGCCTAATGAATTGAAAAATATAAATGAGGATACTAAAAAAACATTCATAAGTCTGCCAGATGAGAAGCGGCAAGAGATCATAAAAAAAGCTATGGAAAAAAATGAAAAAAACCACTTGGCTAATGGTCAGCCGAATGGCCCTTCCGATGTTGATTGTGATTCCAAGGACGATCCTGGCTCTAATGATGACAAAGAAGATGCAGCTATAAACAATTTAATTCAACAAAAAGCCGAAGAACAAGAAAATAAAGAGGATGACGATATACCACAAGATGAATGGGGCAAGAAACTAAAATTGCAAGGTGAGGATAGAACGCTATTTTCACTCTATGTGTTGGATTTAAAACCAGAAGATGCAGCAAAATTGAAAGAGCTTTTTGCTAAAGCAGATCAGGAGGGACTTGATAATTTGGCAGATGTGTTTTTTGAAGTTTTTCCAACCGATAAAGAGCGTAAAGATCTTTTGGACACAATGATTTACCTATACAAAGGCTGGCCCAAGGATACGCTTCTGTTGTGTAATCATCCGGCATCATTTGGTGCTGGTAAAAAGTTGCAGTTGTTTTGGCACACTAACAAATACCAACGCATGCTATTGACCAAACTTGATAATGCTATAGAAGCTTTAGAAAATTCAAGGCTGTAGCTAGTTTTCTATTTTTGCGTGCTTGGGAAAGCTATTGAATGGATGGATGGATATAGGATGATACATTTTAATTATGAAAAAGATTGCAATTAATGGATTTGGCCGTATTGGTCGACTAGTTTTACGTAAGCTTGTAAGCTGTAATGACCTACAGGTAGTGGCCCTTAACGATCTAGCAAATAGTATTACCTTAGCCCACTTGTTTAAGTATGATTCTAACTACGGTTCTTTTAAGGGAAACATTACCTTTGACGATACCAGCATAACGATAGATAACAAACGCATCAATAGCTATTGCTCCCCCAATCCATCTGCATTGCCCTGGAAAGACCTAGGTGTAGATATAGTGCTAGAGGCTACAGGGCGTTTTTTAGATAAAGAGGGTGCCAATAGCCATTTGAGAGCAGGTGCCAAACAAGTAATTCTTTCTGCGCCTGCTAAGGGTGATGGCATTCCAACAGTTGTGTTGGGGGTCAATGATGCTGTTTTAAGAACAAAACCATCTATTGTATCTAATGCTTCTTGTACAACCAATTGTTTGGCACCAGTTGTTAAAGTATTAGATGATCATTTTGGTATAGAGCAGGGTTTGGTTAATACGATTCATGCCTATACGGCTGATCAATCCTTACAAGATGCCCCCCATAGTGATTTAAGAAGAGCAAGAGCCGCTGCCCTGTCTATTATTCCTACTGCTACAGGTGCTGCTAAAGCAATAGGCCTTGTTATGCCCCATTTAGATGGCAAATTAGATGGTATAGCCATGCGTGTTCCTGTTGCTAATGGCTCAGCAGTTGACTTTACAGCTCTATTAAAGCATGAAACTACTCAGGAAGCCTTAAACCAAGCGATGTTACAAGCAGCTCAAGGGCCACTTAAGCATATACTGGCTTACACGGAAGACCCCATTGTTTCTGTAGATGTGATCGGTAACACGCACTCTTCTCTTTTTGATGGCAAATTAACTTACGTAAAGGGTAAATTGGTAAAAGTGATCAGTTGGTATGATAATGAAGGGGCCTATGCGCAACGTTTGGTAGATATCATACGATTACTTTAAAGGCCCTGTTTACAGATTTTGGTAAAAAATGACACTATTTTTTTTAAAAAGATATGGAGAAACGGATTGGAATTTAAATGAAAAATATAGATTAAAAGACCGCAGCCATTCTTTCAAAAAACATGTATTTAGACATTACTGTAGCATTTGACTTACGAGAATGGCAACCAAACTTAGGGTTAGGAATTAGTAATCAAACGGAATTAAAAAATGCAATTTAAAAGTATCTATTCACCACTATGGCAGTGTACGTGAAGAAAAAAACGCCCCTTGTAAAATGTATCTGTTCCTGACACTGGTAAAAAATGAAATTTTTAAAGCTACTTTT
>NZ_JAACGG010000017.1:0-4320 GCF_022810525.1 Candidatus Cardinium sp. cByotN1 | reverse complement strand
CTGCAATCCATCCCGGCAACTGTTTTTCTTTTCATCTGTAAACGCCGCTTTCTGATCGCACTTTTTTCAAAGGGCGCGTTTTTTTACTAGCATAAGCCATAGTGGTGAACGGAAACAATTTTAGGTAATGGTGTTAAATCAGGCTTCTTTCGTAAGACAATACATACAATTTCCTTAGTAAGAAGCAAACATGTATACAGCGTTCCGGATAATAGGATTAAGATATTTTTTAATTTAAAAAATTAGCTTTAATAAGCAAGTAGTTTGTTTGTTTCTGTTTATGGAGCGATTTGAGGCTGTTGCAATGGAAAATGATAAAACCCGAGTTCTGGATTAGCCTATATAATTTTGTTTCAAGTCCCCTCTTTGTGTGTTAAATTTGGAATTACAAAATTAACAAAGGAGCCAAGCATCAATTTATCAAAATTAGTCAAAATATATTTCGCGGCTGATGCATTTTTAAAAAAGTTGATGCCTTATATAGAAAGCCAACTATTAATCAATTCTACAAGAAAACCCACTAAACGTGTTTCTTAACCTTGAGTGACATAATGACCATATTAATTGCGTTTCATGTAATTGGCTTTAGAAATTTTAAGTTATATTATATTCATTTACAGCAATTTGATGCTAATGAATTTGTTAATTCAGTACGTTATAATAGATTTATAGCACTCATTCAGAGAACATTAGTTTCAATGTACTGTTTTACACAAAGGGCTTTCTAAAACCAAACAGGTTGCTGCTTTATCTTCAATAAGTAAAAAATACTTTATAAGGCTAAATAATCATTTTGTCATAAACCGATCTATTTACGAATAAAAATGATATTATTATCCTTCCTGCTCTATTAATGCTTTATGTCTTGATTTCTATACATAGAAATAATTCATAAATTTGATCGGATGGCTTACTGCATCATCGCTTGATTTTTTTCATAATTTTTGATCAAGCAAAAAATAGGTTAGATTCTTGTTTTCATTTAATACAACCAGCAGCATGAAATACAATTGGCTATTGATCGCTTTATTTTTCGGGATACCTGCCACGCTATGCCATGCAGAAACCAATACAGGAGAAATAAAAGATGCTGAATTTGTAATTGAAAAACAAAAGAAAAATAGAGTAAACCAAGCACAAAGGCTTTTTTTTAAAGCCCCTAGCCAAGCCATAAAAAATCTTCACAAACCTTTAGCAGCCACAAAAGCACTAACATCGGAAGCGATATCATTTGACCTTGTACCTCTTGCATACCTTCCCTTTTGTTTAAAAAATAAAGAGGAACGTCTTGTTTTTAAGAACTATGGCAAAGTAGGTATGAGTTCCTTATTGCTCCCTTATCTAGAGGTTTCATTAGGCAACCATGCCTTTTGCAAAGGGATTTGGTCGACCGATCTCACTTTTGCTCCAGAATTATGGAACAAAAAATCGACGGAAGCCTCACTTCGGCTACAAGGTAGATATGGCATAGGGTCATGGCTATTGGACCCAAGTTTACACTATCAGCATAATTGGCACAAATATAGCGATACGAGTCATAGCTCTAGGCTCCATCAAACAAAGATTGACTTATTGACTCAACAAGCGAGCCAAGCTACTACGCAAGATGGGCAAGTAAGCCTAAAACTGCTCAATGACCATCATAAAAAACTAAATGAACAGCTATTTATGCTGAAATATAAATGGGCCAAGCACTTGAATAATTGGTCTGTAAAAGTAACCACCTACCATGATATAGCCAGCTATACAAACCATAAACAACAACAAACCCGTTTTATTGTTTCGGCTACACCTAGTCTTTATTTGCGTTTATTTAAATCTATAGAGCTAAAGTCTGGCCTAAGGATGGCCTATCATAATGATCCGATTCCTGGAAAAATACCTCATTTTGATCTCTATCCTATGGTTAGGATAGCGTATGCTGTGTCTAGTAAGCTTATGCCTTATATAGGTATACAAGGTATGGGTGTAGGCGGGAGTGTAGTCCCATTGCACCTCCATCATGTGGTAGCTAAAAATCCTTTTATAGCTTCCAACATGAAGCTATCACACCGTCATGAATACTTCAAACTGTATGGTGGGAGTAAAGGCATTATTACACCTCATCTTTCTTATCAACTGAATATAGCTTATCGGAAATTTAAGAACCAGTCTAGAATAGTGGCTATTACAAACAATGAGATTAGCTTGGCTTACCATCCAGATGAGTACAACGTATTAAAAGCGACTGGCATAGTCGACTACGCTATAGCTGGTACAAAATTCAATACAACCATAAAAGGAAGCTATTACCGATATCCGGACAATAGATTGACGCCTATTTGGTGGTACCATAAACCTATTTATAAACTAAAGCCAACGCTTACCTATAAAGTTCATCCAAAAGTTTTACTGATCAGTCATCTCCATCTACATGGCCCAACTACTGTAAAAGATCTAGCAGGTACCGCCATGGAACTAGATAAGATCATAAACCTTTCTTTAAATATAGATTTTTTTATTTCAACAAGATTTGCGGCATTTTTAATGATCAGTAATCTACTAAACCGCCAACATATTGGTTACACCCGCTATCCGGATAAAAAGATCAATATAACAGGCGGCCTACACTACAAATGGTAATTTATATTTTATGATAGATCGCATTGCCCAACTACGGGAAAAAATGGCAAGTACAATCATTAAGGATAAAGAAACCTTAGAAAGCTTTCGACGTCATTTTATCAGCAAAAAGGGAGCCATTTCGCTTTTATTTGAGGCTTTTAAAGAGTTGCCTACTGGAGAAAAAAAAGTCATTGGTCCAACCTTAAATAGTTTAAAGCAAGCAGCAGAAAAGAAGTTTAAAAGTGCAGCCAGTGCAATAGAAGCAAAACATGTATCGGTTACAGGGCAATCAGTAGATGTCACCCTTCCTTCTTTTGGCCCTACAATAGGTAGCCTACATCCCTTAACTATTGTGCAAAACAAGATTATCTCTTTATTTCAACGCATTGGATTTAACCTGGTAGAAGGCCCAGAAATCGTAGGAGACTGGCATAACTTTACGGCATTAAACTTTCCTGACAACCATCCTGCCCGTGACATGCAGGATACTTTCTTTGTCCAGCGTAACCCAGACCAATTATTACGTACACATACCACTTCTGTTCAGATTGCCATATGTGAGACACAAAGCCCTCCTATTCGATCTATTGCCTTGGGCCGAGTCTTTAGAAATGAGGCTGTATCTGCACGATCTCATTGTTTTTTTCATCAACTGGATGGAATGTATATTAACACAGATGTGACCTTTAGTGATCTAAAAGGGACCATTTATCATTTTGTAGAGACACTCTTTGGGCAAGCTACCAAGCTCCGTTTTAGGGCTTCTTATTTTCCTTTTACAGAACCTAGTGCAGAGGTAGATATCAATTGCAGGCTATGTCAAGGCAAAGGATGTACGGTTTGTAAGCATTCAGGGTGGGTAGAGATATTGGGTGCAGGGATGATTGATCCGAATGTGTTAAGTAATTGCCATATCGATCCTGAAAAATATAATGGTTTCGCTTTTGGAATGGGCATAGAACGTATCGCCATGCTACTCTATCAAATTGATGACCTACGGTTATTTTCTGAAAACCATCTTGACTTTTTGAGGCAATTTAAAAGTGTTTTGGGACATTAGGTCTTATGCTGTTGTTCCAGCTATAACGAGTGATTGCAGTAGCTTTTTAGAAGAGGCGTTTTTATAAGTAACCCCACCATAGTACTGAATGGATAAGTAAAAATGACACTTTATAGAGTAACTAATTTTTATGTTGTGCGCCTAAATAAATTTAAATTTGTTTAGGAATGTGCGTTTAAAAAAGGATTAAGGATATTTTTTACTTGCATTTGATTGATCACATTTGCCATATATAACGCTGCCAATGTTGGGTTATTAGCCAGTTCATTTTGCCATTCATCTATACTTACCTGCCGCTTACCCATTCTTCGGGCTAAAGACTTACCATAAGGTACAGCTGGCGGAACCCCTGCTTGAGCAAAAGTACGATTCAATATTTTAGCTAATGCAAAATATTGGTCTACATCTGTAGCTGATTTGTAGGCATCTGTACCTACCTTAATGCCTAAACTTAATAGTTCCTCAAGCCGCTCTCTTGCAAGTGTGGATACGTTTGATGTCTCCCCAGCCTCTTTTTGCATCTCTGCCATCACCCTATTTTTCATATTTTCCCGCTTGACTAAGTCTAATGCTAAAAATCTTGCTTGCAAGCTCGAAAAAAGTTCCAATACGTTGCTTTTACTAGCTAAAATTTGTTTAGCCCTGCCAAAAGAGTA
>NZ_JAACGG010000169.1:0-553 GCF_022810525.1 Candidatus Cardinium sp. cByotN1 | reverse complement strand
GAGAGAGAGAGAGAGAGAGAGAGAGAGAAAGAAAAACCCTTCAGAACATTCGCCGTCAGATATATATTCGAATAGAGCGCAGGCGTGGGATGCAACAACAATATATAAATTCTGTCGATAGGTTCGCATTGCTTTTGACTCCTCTTTTATAGGACAGCCCGAGAGGAAAAAGTCTTCTCTTTCTCTTACTCTCTTTCATGTATGTGTCGAACTGATCCCAAGTCCAATTGAATTTGTGTCACTCACTCGAGAAGCGTTGAGAAAAAGAGAGAGAGAGATAAAGACGTGACAAACTGTTTCAGTGTCACTGATGTGTGGGCACATTCCAAGCATGAGGTGAACATCTTGGACCTTCCGGTTAGGAGAATACTGGACACTGCCCAGTGGCTAGTAGAATAAATGCCTGGGTACTTTCTTGTTTTTCTCCGAGGCCAAAGTCATGAGGCAAAATGGACCACCACAGCTTGGGTGGCGAAGGAGGCCAGCTTAATAGTATTACAATCAGAAATGTTTCTTTTTAAAAACTATTTTTCAAGTTACCTTTGTGGCATCT
>NZ_JAACGG010000168.1:0-252 GCF_022810525.1 Candidatus Cardinium sp. cByotN1 | reverse complement strand
AGGGCTGAATTTTTTTGGCTACTTTTTGATCAAGCAAAAGGTAGTGTAAAAACTACTTATTTGCCAATGTCGTGAATAAAATTTTTTTCTTGATGTTGCTGATTTATAAGAAAACAGCTACTTTGGATTACTTAGCCTCTTCTTATACAAGATCCTGTATATCCGATTTAGCTAAACCAGTAAGTAGGATAATATCTTCTAGGGAATAACCATTTTTAAGCATAGATTGAGCTATTTCTATTTTCCCTTCTA
>NZ_JAACGG010000167.1:0-960 GCF_022810525.1 Candidatus Cardinium sp. cByotN1 | reverse complement strand
TTTGAACCCGCGCAGCGGGTGAGCTCTGTTTTTCCAACTCTAATAGGTGATTGCCGCAACTTTTTACCAGGGCTTGATTTTTTGCTTACTTTTTTATCAAGAAAAAAGTAAGATAAAAAAGCCTTATAATCAAATAAAAATAATTAAAAATTCCTTAAGTAAGTTGACGCCATTGTCCGTTCAAGACCATGTTAAGCGTAGATAAGCAAAACGTGCCTTTGGAAAAAGCTGCAATTAGAAAGCGCAGTGTACAGACGAAGCGCAAAACAGTTGCCGGGTATAACCCACATCCGTGGGTGTGAGCTGAATAAAATAAGCCAGGTGTAACAACCGCTACTGGATTATACAGCTTGCCAGTTGATCTGGTCAAACAACTAGAAAAACTAAGCAAAACCAAGTAAATTTTAAAAAAACTATCTATCTTGCCTAGTATAGGATGCCTTATATGTTAGACTACATAATGGAATAAAACATGGAAAAAATTACCCCAAAAGTAGATATTGCCTTCAAAAAAATATTTGGTGTAGAAGAAAATAAGGATCTACTGATCGACTTAATCAATGCGACTGTAGCACCAGAAGATCAAGTGGTAGAGGTTACCATACTAAACCCCTATAACCCAAAAAGCTTTAGCAACGACAAACTCTCCATACTAGACATCAAAGCAGTGGGCCAAACAGGCAAAAGGTTTAATATAGAAATCCAAATCACAGATGAGTCCGATTATGATAAAAGAGCACTATACTACTGGGCTAAGTTATATACAGAACAGCTAAAAGTCTCACAAAATTATGCTACGCTCAATAAGGCCATAGGTATTCATATTCTTAACTTTATTTCCATAACAGATAGCAAAAAGTATCATAACGTATTCCATATCACTGAAAAAGAGAGTGGCCTGCCTTACTTTACGGATCTAGAATTGCATACCATAGAACTGAGTAAGTTCAGTAAGGACCC
>NZ_JAACGG010000166.1:0-424 GCF_022810525.1 Candidatus Cardinium sp. cByotN1 | reverse complement strand
CTGTTTTTCTTTTCATCTGTAAGCTAAGCTTTCTGATCGGAGCTTTTTACAAGGGGTGTTTTTATATATCATTTTATTTAGTAATCAGTTAAATATATATCTTACGTTGACGCCAGTATGTACAAGGCTATGGCGATTCTAGGAAAACCGCCCCTTGTAAAATAGTTGCGATTAGCCATCACCTATTAGAGCTGCTTAGAAAAACAGTTTGTTTGAACCCGCGTAGCGGGTGAGTTCTGTTTTTTTCAGCTCTCATAGGTGATGGCCGGAACTTTTTACAGAGGGCTTGATTTTTTGTCCCCTTTTTGATCAAGAAAAAAGGGGGATAAAAATCTTTTTTTACCAAAATCGGGAACCGAGAATGGGGTACACTTAAGTATTGCTATATTGGTATATAAGCCGTAAATCATTGTCTTTTTACTTT
>NZ_JAACGG010000165.1:0-422 GCF_022810525.1 Candidatus Cardinium sp. cByotN1 | reverse complement strand
CTTTATCACATTGACCTAACAAAAAAGACTGTAAAACAAATAAAAATAAAAGGTTTACAACTTTTTTTGATAAAGGGCTGCATTGCTTCGTATCACGCATTTGTTTTAAATATTTATCGATTTTTTTATAAAAAATACAAGTACTATTAGTAAGATAGCATACTTACTGATCGACTAATACCTTTAGTTCGCTGAAAGGAAAGACAAACTTAGCATATTATACAGCATAGTATCTGTTCAAGCAATGGCGTCAACTTAAGGAATTTTTAATTATTTTTATTTGATTATAAGTTTTTTTATCTTACTTTTTTCTTGATAAAGAAGTAAGCAAAAAATCAGTATCCGTTCACGACTGTGGTTTTTCTTCGATTATATTTAGCAACTCTTTGGTTTGCGTTCACGAAATTAGTAGAAAATGAATT
>NZ_JAACGG010000164.1:0-5926 GCF_022810525.1 Candidatus Cardinium sp. cByotN1 | reverse complement strand
TTTCCGCTCATCCAATGGCTTATGCTAGGAAAAATCGCGCCTTTTTTTTCATCAGCACTTGTTTTTTTGGCTACTTTTTGATCAAGCAAAAAGTAGTTTTAAAAAATTCATTTTTTACCAGTGTCAGGAACAGATACTTTTTTGTTTATCCCTGTCGTAGAGCTGAATCGCAACACAGTGAGATCTTTTTCTTGTTTTTTGTAGCCTTACCAAGATACTAAATGTATAATTTACTTGCAAAAACTTGCATTACATATAAAAAATAGCTAAAATTGCATTTCCTTATACTGGTTAGAGTATTAGTGATAGCGATGTATCAATTTGTGTTATGCTACTTCGCGTTTATCCGTTTATAGTCCTGAGGCTGCTATAAACAATTTAGACCTTCCTTTAACCTTTGTAAGCTTAAACTAATAACTAAACTAAACTAATAAATAATTAAAACCATGAACCTATTTCGTTTAATACACAGTGCAGGATGGCGTATTTCTAGTTATGGTAGATTACTGCTATGGAATCTACTTTTTTGTTTTGTCTATACTTCATGTAGCATGCATGGGAAAAATGGTATTACAGGAGATGCTGTTATTTCTAAATGTGATAAGCCAAAACTATCTCTAAGTAACACCACAAAAAATTTTTTCAAGAAGCAAATCAAATCTAGACTAGCCAACGTACCCAAAAGAGTTGAGTATGTATTCATGAATGATTTCGCAAAGCTTTCTTCTAAACTAGACACTTATTGCAGGCTAAATGTAAATGATTCTATAGAGCTAATCAAGAAGGTGCAAGCAAGTATCCTAAAAAAATCTTTAATGCTCTGTAACAGTCATGCAAAAGATAAAACAGGTTCAAATGTACTTCATTTGATAGAAAAATTTAGTTTGAATAGGGATGGTAGCTTGTATGAAAGCAAAAATAATTTTATACGAAAGGTTGCCAGCCAACTAATCGACCGTGATCCATCCCTAGTAAATCAAGAGAATCATGAAGGCGAAACACCACTGCATTTAGCAACATTAGATGGTGATTTAGAGTGGTTTAATTTTTTGCTTCCGTTTACTGATCTTTATCAAAAAGATAGCTATCAACCTGTTTTATTGTCGTTTGCACTAAAAGTGTATGAGCAAACGTCAGATTCTGAAACTAAGCGTAGCATAAATAAAATGATCTACTCTTTATACCAACGTTATAGTAGTCATCTTAGTAGCATTAAAAATGATCTTGAACGTGCCATAAAACAGACAATTTTAGAGGTAAATCATGTAAAAATGAAGAGCATGTTTTTAGGTCAAACCTACTGGTATGCTACATACTTGCTGCCTACACTGGAAACGTATTGTAAACTAGACTTAGAATTAGACTCTAAGGCTAAAGATACAATAGAATCAATTATAAAAGATTCATTGCATAATGATTTAGCAGAAAACTCTTTTACGGAAAAGAATCCTGAAAATATTGACTATGTCCTAAAGCGTATAGTCTCATTATTGAATAACAATAATTTTCCTGAAAGAAAAAAGCAATTCTTAGCAGATGTTTATAACATGATATCACATAAATATGTTAAGCATAATGAAAGTAAACTAATCTAATCTAATCAAAGTAAATTGTTGCCGGCATTATGCTCTTCGATAAAGGCATTTGGTGCTTTAGTAAAAATGTAGTCTTTGAAATAGCTGTTTCCCAGTGGAGTAGAAAATCATTTTGTGTGAAGCCCACGAAGAGGGCTGAATTATGATTTTTCCATTGGGCAGCAGCTATTTTCATTATTTTTACTGCGTGCTAAATTTTTTGTATCCATTCACTACTGTGGCGCAGTGCAACAGAGAAACGCCCCTTGTAAAATAGTTGTGCTCAGCAAGTGCCTGTTATAACTGAAATAGAAAAATAGTTGAAAAGGAAGCCCGAAAGGCTAATGCCTTTATTAAGGATCATAATCCAAGCCCATACTACAAACCATAATCTAAAGCCTATCACTGGCCCCGATGCTAACCATCCATATCCCTCTCTTTGAACCAGTCCCTTACAATACATTCCCTTTAATCCCCATCCCATTCTACCCTTACCTTAGCTCATTAAAAAAATTATCCTTATAAATTTGTAATTTTAAGTAAAATAAGATAAAACTTTAACCTATGCCTACAGACGCCATAAAGCTCCAGCCTAAACTTAAATTAGCCATACAGCAAGCATTTTTAACCATCTATAACCTGTCTGTATCAGAAGAAGCCTGTGGCCTACAGCTTACCAGAAAAGAATTCCAAGGTACTTTTTCATTGCCTGTGTTTCCTTTCTGTAAAAAATGTAACGCAAAACCGACCGAATTAGCCGAACAAATAGGCCAATGGCTTCAAACCCACACCAATCTAATAGCCAGTTATAACGTTATAGGCGGTTTTTTAAACCTTGTGATTCATGATGCCATTTGGATGGCTATTTTAAAAGCCATTGCAGCAGACGCAACCTATGGTTGCTTGCCCAAACAAATGGGCCATGTAGTCGTAGAATTCTCATGCCCCAATACCAACAAACCCCAACACCTGGGCCATTTGCGGAATAACTTTTTAGGCAGCTCTTTGGCCGCTATCTTAGATGCTGCTGGATATACCATTCATAGAGTGAACCTGATTAATGATCGAGGTATTCATATTTGTAAATCCATGGTGGCCTACCAACAATTTGGCAGTGATGAAACGCCCGCAACCACCGGTATAAAAGGAGACCATTTAGTCGGCAAATATTATGTAAAATTTGATCAAGTATATAAAGCAGAACGGGCCCTTATGGAAAAAAACGGGCAGGATACAGGCGTGCCACCTATTTTGCAAGAAGCGCAAAAAATGCTAGTGAAGTGGGAAAAAGGCGACCCTTCGGTTATGGCTTTATGGAAAAAAATGAATGGATGGGTTTACGATGGATTTAATGTCACCTATAGCCGATTAGGTATCACTTTTGATAAAGTCTATTATGAATCTGAGGCCTATCTGCTTGGCAAAACCATTGTAGAAGAGGGATTACAGAAAAATATATGCTACAAAAGAGCTGATGGCGCCATTGCAGTGGATTTATCCAAACAAGGTTTAGGCGAAAAAGTCCTATTACGTAGCGATGGCACAGCTGTTTACATTACACAAGATCTAGGTATAGCCGATTGGCGTTATGCAGATTATAAATTTGATCGAATGATTTATGTGGTCGGTAATGAGCAAGCCTATCATTTTAAAGTTTTGTTTGCCATTATGGCCCAGTTGGGTAGACCCTATGCAGCAGCTATGCACCACTTCCCTTATGGCATGGTTGATCTTCCCGATGGTAAAATGAAGTCCAGAGAAGGTAATGTAGTAGATGCCGACAATCTAATGGAAGAAATGGTTCATACAGTCAGAAACTATATGGGAACCAATCATAAAACTGAAGGACTATCTCAGGAAGCACTACAAAAATTGCACCATACCTTAGCAATGGGGGCTTTAAAGTTTTTCTTACTACGGGTAGCACCTCAAAAAAGGATGTTGTTTAATCCTAATGAATCTATTGATTTTCAAGGTGATACTGGAACTTTTATTCAATATACCCATGCTAGAATCTGTTCACTAGTCGGCAAAGCTCAAACGATTCCAAAAAATCTATTAGATGCGTTGCCGAGCGTATCACTTAGTCAACTAGAGCAGACGCTTATCTTTCAACTCTATAGATTGCCAGATGTAATAGAAGAAGCAGCCACCACTTATATGCCTTCTGTAATAGCCCAGTATGCCTTAGAATTGGCTAAAACCTATAACAAGTTTTATGGTAATTATCCCATATTACGCGAATCGGATCTAAATAGTAGAGCAGTCAGGCTATTGCTTTCTGTTTGTGTGGGTAATGTCTTAAAAAAAAGTATGGCATTATTAACCATTGAACTTCCAGAGCAGATGTAGGCTCAGTAGGTGTATCTGTTCAAGCAATGGCGTTAACTTAATTTCTATATTTTATTGATTTTCAAAATTTGGGTCTGCCTTGCCATAAGGTTGAGTTAGATACCAGTAGGTTATTTGTAATACGTAGCTTAATTATGTAATCATGAAAGAATGTCCTATTCCTTATGCGCGAACCATTTATACCGATTTATCGGTTGAGCAATTGATTCAACAAGCCGTAGCGCGTGGAGAGGGCGTGCTAGCCGCTAATGGTGCTTTATCTGTGCAAACGGGTAGCCGTACAGGACGTTCACCAAAAGATAGATTTATTGTTAAAACAGCTGATATAGCTGATGAAGTAGCGTGGGGTAAGGTCAATCAACCTATTGAAGAAAACGTATTCGAATCTTTATGGCAACGTGCCCAAGACTACTTAGCAACCATTGATATTTTTATTGCCCATTTACAAGTTGGGGCAGACGCTCAATATTATTTACCTGTTACTATCATCAGTGAATATGCTTGGCATAATCTATTTGCTTATCAGTTATTTATTCGTCCAGCAGATTTTCATGGTCAGGATGTGCGACCTACCTGGACTATCCTTGCCGTTCCTGGATTATTAACCAAGGGCATCGATGATGGCGTACATAGCGATGCGGCTTTAGTCATTCATTTAACCGAGCGCAAGGTATTGTTATGTGGCCATCAATATGCAGGTGAGATCAAAAAAGCCATGTTTTCAGTCTTAAGTTATTGGTTACCTAAAGCAGACGTGCTCCCTATGCATTGTTCAGCTAATGTAGGTAAATCGGGTGATGTGGCTTTGTTTTTTGGGTTATCGGGTACGGGTAAGACTACGCTATCGGCAGATCCCGAACGTTATTTAATGGGTGATGATGAACATGGATGGAGTGCGCACGGTCTATTTAATTTTGAAGGAGGCTGCTATGCCAAATGCATTAATTTATCACCAGTGCATGAGCCAGTTATCTGGCATGCCATTCGCTATGGCGCTATTATGGAAAACGTAATACTAGATCCAAAGACTTTAGAACCAGATTATGCCGATAGTAGTTTGACGCAAAATAGCCGTGTAGCCTATCCAATTGATTACGTTGAGCAACGTATACCCAGACAACATGTTGACCGTGCCCCTGCATCTATTATATTCCTGACCTGTGATCTCTATGGCGTTCTTCCTGCAGTAGCCCGTTTAACAGAAGCGCAAGCTGCCTATTATTTTTTAAGTGGTTATACCGCATTGGTAGGCAGTACAGAAATAGGTCAAGCAGCATCTATTCAAACAACTTTTAGTACCTGTTTTGGTGCGCCTTTTTTCCCCAGACCCGCTTCAGTATATGTAGCGCTTTTTAGCAAACGTTTATCCACTAGTGGTGCGCACGTCTATTTAGTCAATACTGGGTGGACAGGTGGAAGCTATGGACAAGGCTACCGATTTCCTATTTCAGTAACACGTACAATCATTGATGCCATTTTAAATGGTCAGCTTAAAATAGCTGAATACAGCCAGTTACCTGGCTTTAATTTGGCTATTCCTAAGGCCTTACCAGGCCTGGATGCTACCTTGTTGGACCCTAGAAAAACTTGGGGCAATCTAATGGAATACCATGCAAAGGCCAAAGCGTTGATTGCGCTCTTTTTAGAAAATGCCAAACGATTTACAATGAGTCCTTCTCTTCAAGCCGCTGCGCCTGTATTAGATGGTTGGTAAGCAATAGCTGCTTACTAAAAGTGCCCAATTTCTTGTAGGCGTTTGTAATATTTATAATGTATCAAATAAATGGCAGCCAATTTTGGCACAGAGCTTGATTTTATGCTTACTTTTTTAATTATACAAAAGCATGCATTCAAGGCTATGGCTGTTCAGGTTTTAAAAAAAGTCTAATGATCAATTGCTTGATGAATCATCAAAGTTAGCGATTAAAATAAGATCTAATATCGTATCTGTTCCTGACACTGGTAAAAAATGAGTTTTTCAAAGCTACTTTTTGCTTGAT
>NZ_JAACGG010000163.1:0-1769 GCF_022810525.1 Candidatus Cardinium sp. cByotN1 | reverse complement strand
ATTGCCTTCTTCTTCTAATGCTTTTTTTCTTATGTTCAATTGAACTAATGCTTGCTCGTCTTTTGCTTTTTCTTCAGGCGTTATAGCTTTGTTTGTAGTTAGCTTTTGCTCAAGTGCCGATATCTTTTTACAAATGTCACGATACTCAGGATCAAAACGTTCATGAACCCATCCCATTCTAGGCACTTGAAGAGGTGCTAATTGGCTTAGTCCTGCTTGTGCTTTAAATAATTTATTATAGGATTCGGGATTTTTGCTCATATAGTCTGCAGCTATTTGTCTCAATCCTGCTGGACTGCCTATTTGCTCTTGTATGTCCTTTGGATTATCCATTCATTACTGTAAATAGAAAAACAGTTGAGAGGGAGGCCCGAGGGCGGATTCTGTTTTCCAGTTATGACCAGCACTTTCCGCAACTTTTTACCGAGGGCTTGATTTTTTGTCCACTTTTTGATCAAGCAAAAAGTGGGATTAAAAATCTTTTTAATCAATTTCATGAATAGGTAACTTTTGGAAGATGCACAAAGATGGGATTGGTTAGACACTGAAATTTATAGTATGGACCTATGACAACGAGTTGAATAATCGATTTTAAGAATAAAACAGGCTTATCAGTAGAAGATGTTCGGGTTATCGCTTAAAAACCACCTCTTGCCATACGCTAGGTGCATCACTGCAGTCATTAAGTAGGCAGGGTAGTGGTCCTGAAACGAAGAACAATTATGAAGAACAATTATAATAAACTAAATTTTTTACTACCTTCACTAGTTTTAATTGATAAATAGCTGCCTGTAATAGAAAAATCTTCTATTAAATCAAATGAATCGTCCTGTACGATAACCCCTTGAGGAGTTACAATTTTTATTGACATGCAATCCAAGATTAAAAGATTATTTGTATTTGTCACGTACAACCCTAACAAAGGAGTAATGAAATCAAAATGATATTTTATACTTAGCTTATTATCAATACAGTAAATCATTCTTCCTGTTTCTATAACAAGTAATTCAGCTGATAACCAAAAAAGTAAATGTAAATTTGATTCATCTTCATCACTATTAAATGAAATAATGAATTGTTTTTGATTTGTTAAACTATGATAGCCAGCATAACAATAA
Source organism: Candidatus Cardinium sp. cByotN1 (assembly GCF_022810525.1). NCBI lineage: Bacteria > Pseudomonadati > Bacteroidota > Cytophagia > Cytophagales > Amoebophilaceae > Candidatus Cardinium > Candidatus Cardinium sp. cByotN1. The sequence continues at coordinate 651 of NZ_JAACGG010000163.1, read as the reverse complement.
TATATATCACCAAATGATTCTTCTAGTAATAAAATGCTTGAAATTGTCTGGTTTGAAATAAATGTAGAAATTTCCTTATGGCTTCTAAACTTCAGAAGTTCTATAAATCTATTACAAATAACCTGTCTCATTATTTTTATCTTGTTAAGATTTTATATAGATGGTAACTAGTTGATTATTTTTCCAAATACTTTCAATTTTTACACCACCATTAGGCCCCATTAGCATAGATTCTCTTAATAAACATCCATTTTTTGCTGGAATACCTTCAGAGCTATTGAATGTTTTGACTAAATGCTCCTTTAAATAAGTTCTTCCTGAAGCGTTATCAAAAATACCAATTTTATTTAGCTGTCTTTCCATGTCAACAGATCGTTTTATGTTACTAGATTTGCCTGTTGCTTTGCCAAATACATAATTTAATTTGTTTCCAATATCTAGAACTTTTGAACCCCTTATAGAGACAATAGCCTCCTTCGCTGCTACTCCCCCCTGATTAAATAGATTCCTTACCCAGGCTAGCACTTTTCCTTCTGCTTGGTTAATTATAGGAATTTTTCTGAGTTTTTCGAAAACTTTTCCAACTGCTCCAAATAATAGCGTTTGTTTAATGATCTCGAATTCATTTCCTTGACTTAGATGTGCTGCTCC
>NZ_JAACGG010000162.1:0-215 GCF_022810525.1 Candidatus Cardinium sp. cByotN1 | reverse complement strand
TTCAAGCATCCCTACATATTGCTTTTGCTTGATATCATCATCTGACATGGACTGTAAATCTATCAGTTTATAGTCTCCACCCATAAGCTGCTTAGCAAGCTTTGGATCACTAAATAATGCCCATAAATTTTTTGGTGCATTAAAAGGTCTACTGCCATGGTAGAGCAGAATGGGTATGATAAGAGGCAATTTCTTTTTATCTTTTTTTTTATGGC
>NZ_JAACGG010000161.1:0-215 GCF_022810525.1 Candidatus Cardinium sp. cByotN1 | reverse complement strand
TTCAAGCATCCCTACATATTTCTTTTGCTTGATATCATCATCTGACATGGACTGTAAATCTACCAGTTTATAGTCTCCACCCATAAGCTGCTTAGCAAGCTTTGGATCACTAAATAATGTCCATAAATTTTTTGGTGCATTAAAAGGTCTACTGCCATGGTAGAGCAGAATGGGTATGATAAGAGGCAATTTCTCTTTATCTTTTTTTTTATGGC
>NZ_JAACGG010000160.1:0-228 GCF_022810525.1 Candidatus Cardinium sp. cByotN1 | reverse complement strand
TTTATCTTTTTTTTTATGGCGCTCACATAAACGAAGCATATATTGCCACAATTTCAGTGCAATCCAGTAATTAGGTGTTACCTCTGCCTCTATAAGTATGTAGACGAAGGCTTGGTCATTATCTTTCGTTAGTACCGAGTAGACTAGGTCACTTATAGATTTTCTGAGCTTATGTTCCACATAAGACTCTCTTTCAATAGTAATGCGGGTTAAATCCAACTTTTCTTT
>NZ_JAACGG010000016.1:0-11968 GCF_022810525.1 Candidatus Cardinium sp. cByotN1 | reverse complement strand
TTTTTAGTATCGGTTCATGAGACTGGTAAAAAATGAATTGTTTGAGGCTACTTTTTGCTTGATCAAAAAGTAGCCAAAGAACCAAGCGCTGATGAAAATTAAGATAATAGCTTATAAGGAATCTTTTTACTTCTTTTTAGATACTTTTTCTTTAGAAGAAAAAGGGTTCTTCAATGTGCTCCATATCTTCCATTTCTTCCATTTCTTAAATGGCTTATTGAATTTTGAGATGAATCCTTTCTCAGATTTTTTGTTATGATTTTCCTGCTTCTGCTTCAGATCTAAGGAAGAAGAGTGGACTGCGTAAAGTTGATCTTTAACAACTTCCGGATTTTGATTATGTTGCTCAGCTGGCTTCGAGGGCTGATTTGTTATAGAAACCTGGTCATTGCTATCAGGAGGAGGTATAGCATTATCACTATGGTAGCGCTCATTTAACAAATGCTTATCTACTGAGATAATATTATTTTGGCACCTGCATAGCATACTTTTTTCATGGTTTTGTTCATTGCTGATTTTAACACGAGGTGATTGATCATTTTTCTCTTTTTTTTTAGTTTTCTTCTTTTTTTCAGTTTTCTGGCTTGTAGTGCATGCTGCACTAACAGGACGGTTACTATTATTACGGGAAGGGCAACCGCTTAAGCTTAAGAAAAAGATTAAAAAAACAAAACTATATCTTGAAATCGATAATCGTAGAGCCATTATTTATTTTTTATTTTTAATTAAGAATTAATCATTTATACCCACATCCGCCACAGTAGTGAATGGATACTATGGTATTAGCATTAGCCAGCAGCTAGCTCGTTTCAAATTTTAAACCAATAGGCTACGCTTTCGACGCTAGGTATTACATTAACCGTAGACTCCCTATAATTTTTAAACTTAAAGCCAGCTTTAGCTAAAAAATGAAGAGGAGTCCTATGGGCTTGTGCATAATCATTTAATCATTATTATTATTTTGAATCTATCTAACTAGGTATTTTTACCTCGAAGCACATTTAGGAAATAGGGTTAAGGGCAGTTGCTGATATTAAATATCAAATTTTTATTTATTTTTCTGTAAATTTGGCTATTTCTATTTTTGTATTCGCTGTTGCCTCTCCAAAAAGCAAAAACAAGTAATAGTATTCCTGCAATTTTAAGAAATTTTAAGTGATTAACCAAAAATAATTTATAAAATATATGTTGCATCGCCTGATTTCTACAAGATCTACTTTATGGATCAACCGGTTTAATATTTTTTTTCCCCCGAAACAATTTTCCAAACGTTATCTACTACTTTTAATTGCCTTGAGCAGTAGTTTATTCTATCTATCTTGGTGTTCTTCTTGGTTTGGTGGTTTGTTACTGGTGGCCATCGTTCCCATGCTAGGTATATTAAAACTGCTTACCATAATCCCTAGCAAAAAATATTGCTATTTCTTTTCCATTATTTTAACCCTATTGCTTTGGAATATATTAACGCTTTGGTGGATTTATAAAGCGGCCTTTCCGGCTTTTGTCTTTGCAGTCTGTTATAACACTTTGTGCCTTGCTTTACCTTGGTTCTTTTATTATTATACCCGGAAGTGGGGGGGCTTATATCTAGGTTATCTAGGGCTGGTAACGAGTTGGTTAACCTTAGAGCATGCCCATCTTTCATGGGATCTTTGGGAACTTACCTTTCCGTGGCTCAACCTAGGCAATGGGTTAGCTGCATTACCGCAATGGATTCAATGGTATGAATATACGGGCATACTCGGAGGATCACTTTGGATTTTGATAGCCAATATACTGTTTTACCACTCAATCTTTGAAAGAACCAATCATTTTGTATTCAAGGGATTATTGGGTTGGATATGCATCCCCCTATCTATAAGCTTGATCATCTACTACTACCATAGAGAAAAAGGTAACTATGTAGAAGCAGTAGTAGTGCAACCTAATATTGATAGCTACACAGAGAAATATCCGTACGCTCCATCCTTTGTCCCTTACGAATGTCAAATAGACCGATTATTGACCCTTTCTAAAGAACAGCTTACACCAGCAACTGGGTTACTGCTTTGGCCTGAATCAGCCATTCCAGGCTCTTTACAAGAAGCAAGGCTACATGACGATCAATTGATGCAGCCTATATTCGAATTTTTGGAGCGCCATCCTGCGTTACACCTGATAACTGGTGCCACTTCCGAATGGCTATATGGCCTAACCAAGGCTACAAAAACTGCCCAAAAAGTAAGAGGGAAATATACTGATTATTTTAATAGTGTTTTTTACTTAAAAACTGGTAAAAAAATAGATATATATCATAAGCACAAAAGATTACCAGGTGGAGAATATATTCCTTATTTAAATATTTTACCAGACAAGATGTGCAGTTGGCTCAAACGAACATTTCTTGATATCGGTGATATAGATCCCTGTTTGGCTAAAGGGAATGGTGCCCAAGTTTTTGCAATAGATCATCGCATCAAGATTGCACCAATTATTTGTTATGAATTATTATATGGTGCTTTTGTAGGCAGTAGTGTCCAAAAAGGAGCGAATCTACTTGGCGTAGTCACCAATGATGGTTGGTGGGGCAACACCCCTATATACGACCAATTCTTTGAGTATAGTCGCTTAATAGCTATCGCACATCGAAGGAGTGTCGTACGTGCAGCTAACACGGGAATTTCTGGATTTATCAATCAGCGTGGAGAGGTAATAGCGGCAACCAACCGATTAGAAACTGCTGCTATGCGGTCAGTAGTATATGCCAATAATAAAATGACTTTTTATAGCTTATATGGTGATTATATTGGCCATATCGCTGCATGGATCTGCTTGATCTTATTTTGCCTATTGGTTATTGTATCATCCACTCACTACTATGACAGAAGTACAGCCAAAAAACGCTCCTTGTAAAATAGTTGCGCTCAGCAAGTGGCGGTTGCAACTGAAATAGCAAAACAGTTGAGCGGGAGAACCGAAGGGCAGATGCTGTTTTTTGAGTTGTAACGGGCGCTTTACACAACTTTTTACCCAGAACTTGATTTTTTATTTACTTGTTGATCAAGCAAAAATTAGGATAAACAAGCTTTTTTTACCAATGTGTCTTAAAGAGATACTTGGTTATTTTGGTAATAAGCACAAAAAGTGGTTAGGGGGCATTGTTCACATTGTGGCTTTCTGGCTTTACAAATATACCGGCCATGTAGCACAATCCATCGATTAGCCATTGGTATATATTGAATCGGTAGATGTGCCATAAGTTCTTTTTCTACCATAAGGGGTGTTTTGGCCAAGCATGATGCCAAGCCAGTACGTTTTGCCACTCTAAAAACATGTGTATCTACAGCTATGATAGGTTTATCATATAGTATAGCCACTAGTGCATTTGCCGTTTTACGACCTACCCCAGGTAATGTTTGTAAGGCTGCTACAGAATCAGGAATCTTATGCTGAAATGATGTGACAAGCTGATGGGCCATTTCTATTAAAAACCGGGTTTTCTTTTTAGAATAAGAAATAGTTTTTATACATTCCAATACCCTATTAAAGGAGGCTTTCGCCAAATGGCCTGCGGTAGGAAACCTTACAAAAAGCAAGGGCGTACAACTATTTACCCTTTTATCTGTACACTGTGCACCTAGTACCATAGCTACAAGCAATTGAAAAGGTGTGGCATAGATCAGCTCTGTTTTAGAAGCTGCTGGTGCAGTTTGCAAATACTGAACAAAAGCTTGATAACGTTCTCTTGTATTCATATTGAGTCAATAGCATCTAGCTAAAAAAGCCAGACAAGTATCATAGATGCATGTAAATGCTACTCCCCTAAAGGTACTTTTCAGCTTTAAAATAAAATATTTTATGTAGGGAACCTTGTGCTTGCTCTATTTTTAGAGTAGATTTGTGGTTGAAGCAGTATCAAACAACCATTTGTAAATTACAAATTAAATAATTTTATCTTATTCTTATGATTGTTGTAGAAATAAAAGAAAACGAAGTAATAGATAGAGCGCTTAAAAGATTTAAGAAGAAGGTCGAGCGTGTCGGTGTACTCAAAGAGGCTAGAAAGCGTATGGCCTACACCAAACCAACGGTCAGCAGAAAAGCTAAAAAATTAAAAGCCATATATAAGTATCGCATATTGCATGGCAACAACGGATAAATAAGGACTTTTTATCACACTTTTTTATTTTAAAAAAGTCAAATACAAGTTTCTTATGGATAATCAACAGCTCCTTAATCTTTTTACAACCTATTTAACGGCAGAAAAGAGAGCCAGTCCGCACACTGCTTTAGCTTATAAAACAGACTTAAAGCAATTTGTAAATTACTTTTTTGAGTTAGCTCCTAAAAAAATAGTTACACAGGTCACTGGTCAGGATCTACGTGGTTGGATGATGGTTTTAGCCAAGCAAGGGCTTACCCATCGTTCTATCAATAGAAAAATGGCTGCGCTACGTACTTTTTATGCTTTTCTACAAAAAAACACACTGATAGTTGATTGTCCTACGGATCTACTTAAAAGTCTAAGAGGGAAAAAAAGGCTACCTATCTTCTTTCAAGAAAAAGAGCTGTTGTCTTGCTTAGATCAAGCTAAGTTTCCAGCTAATTTTTCTGGGTTGCGTGATCAATTAATTTTAGAACTGTTATATGGCACCGGTATGCGCTTGGCTGAGCTGATAGCGCTTTATCAGCGAAATATCAATCTTGCAGACGAAACCGTTAAGGTGCTAGGAAAGCGTGATAAAGAACGCATCATTCCTTTTCCAAGGTCATTAAGTCAATTAATAGCGACTTATTTGGTTGAAAAAGAAGCTTTAGGCTATCATATTACCCCGGAGCTCATCGTAACCGATGCTGGGAAACGCTGTTATCCTATGTTTATTTATCGAGTAGTTAAGAAGTATTTGGCACCAACTACACGCGCCAGTCAACATAGTCCGCATATATTACGCCATACCTTTGCTACTCACTTACTAGATAAAGGAGCTGACTTACAAGCTATTAAGGAATTATTGGGTCATGCAAACCTGGCTGCTACCCAAGTCTATACCCATAATTCTTTGACCAAACTACAAGAAATATTTAAAAAAGCCCATCCTAGAGCGGAAGAGCTGTAAATACAAACGTTATGCTGGTTGTACATGCTTTTAAAGAGGCCTATCAGAGCCTTAAAGCCCATGCATCCCGAACCCTCTCTATGGGATTTGGTGTCTTGTGGGCAATTTTTATACTGGTATTGCTGCTAGGTATTGGAAATGGCTTTCACAATGGTATTGCTCAAGCATTTGCCAAGTATGGCATAAAAACCATGTTTATTTGGCAAGGTAGAAACGCTGGAAAAGATTGTCGCATTCCCTTAGAAATGGGTGCCAACGTATCTCAGTCATTTAATAATACCATTGACTATTTGAGTCCTATATTAGGGTATCATAGTCCCATAAAATATGAAACAAAAACAATTTCTTCATCCATTTTAGGATGTGATCCTTGCTATGCCTCATTGGCTCATTTACCTATACAAGAAGGACGTTTTTTTACACCACGCGATACAATAGAGGTAAATAACATTTGCGTTATAGGTGCTAATATCAAAGAAAAATTATTTGGCGCTGCTCCTGCTATTGGTAAATATATTTTTTGGGGAACTATTGGCCTGCAAGTAGTGGGTGTACTAGATACCTTAGATGTTAGCTCTTATAATGAATCTGATGCTATATTGCTTACAAATAATTTATTTACAAAACTTTTTCCTAAAAGAAGTCATTATGTAAGTGCTATTCGGCTTAGACTAGTGCCAAGTGCTTGTGATCAAGTAGTTGAAAAACAGTTGCGTGCTTATTTTGCACGCCATTTGCATTTTGATGCTAAAGATACAAAAGGGATTAGTATATTTAGTATAGCTCAACACGCCGCTAAATTTGATAACTTTTTTAAAAATATAGCTATTTTTAATGGCATAGTAGGTATATGCTTACTTATAACTGGCATTGTAGGGATTAGTAACATGATGCTAGTGACCATTCAAGAAAGAAGACAAGAGATAGCTATACGGAAAGTATTGGGCAGTCGTTCTATAGAAATTGTAGCAATGATTTTAGCTGAAGTAGTCATAGTAACCCTTATTGCTGGGATGGTTGGTTGGACAGTAGGGTTTTCGCTTATGGAATTATTGAATAAATGGGTAGTGCCATCATGCAAAGCCTATTACTTATCTACTTTAACTTGTCCTGCTTGGTTTATACTTGGTGGATTGGGTCTGATCACTTTAACAAGTTGTTTGGCGGGTATACTACCCGCTATAAGGGCTGTAAACATAAAGCCTGTAGATACATTAGGTAGTAAGTGAAATAAAATCAGCTTGTTTTACTTTTCATTATATGGTCTATTTTCAAAATAGAAAACCTATTATATGTTTTCCTATCAATATTGTTTAGAGATATTTTATAACTTAAAATCCCATAAAACGAGAACCATTTTGACCGGATTTGGTGTGATGTGGGCCATGCTTATCCTGGTCCTTTTACAAGGGGCCGGTAGTGGACTCTATAAGCATATGATTCAAAAATTCCATGGCTATAGTATTCCTATTATGACTATTCGTCCAGGTTACAGCGCAACTGAGCCGGTTCACTTCACAGAAACGCTAAAAGATGATCTTGCTAATCATTTGAATCTTTTTAAAGAAATTATGGCTGTGTTTCGGACTGACCGCTACGTTACTTATGGACAAGCCGTGCACAAAAGTAAGATACTCGGTGTAGACGCTGGCTATAAAAAGATAAAAAATTTGGCACTTAAAGAGGGTCGTTTTTTGAGCGAACGTGATATAGCACAACGGCTTCCAGTTTGTGTGCTAGGCTTGAAAATGAAAACTAAAGTTTTTGATACCAAACCAGCTATTGGCGCTTTTATTACCATAGATGGAACAGTTGTTACTGTGGTTGGTCTATTGGAAGCAACTGCTGGAGTAGATGATGATGCCATCATGATTCCAAACAGTTTATTTAGGGGATTGTTTCCTAAAGATGCTGAAAATACTGACTGTATGATCTCTACCCTACCCCCTAGGCAAAACCCTATACAGGTAGCAGAAAAGATTCGGGCTTATTTAGCCAAGCGACTTAATTTTGACGTAGCAGATAAGCATGCCATCCACATAAGTTCATCTAGACAAGCCAAGTCTTTTCAACTATTATTTATGATCATGCAGGGTTTTATTTGGGCAATCAGTCTCTGTTTTTTGGTCAGCGGCGTGGTTGGTGTAGGGAATATGATGCTGGTTGTTGTCAAGGAGCGTACCCAAGAGCTAGCCATTCGCAAGGTGATCGGTGCCCAGTCAAGTGATATTATAGGATTAATTTTAATGGAATCAATTGTTATTAACTTGATTTCTGGTATCTTAGGTTTAGCTGCTGGTATAGCGATCCTCCAATTGATCAATAGCTACTTGTTGGCTATAATTCAAAAATATGGTATGGCTCATTTTGAATTTCAACTTTCTATGCTTTTATCAGCTTTAGTTATTTTAGTGCTGTGTGGTGGTTTAGCTGGCATTATCCCCGCAAAAAAAGCATTGTCCATTAAACCAGTAGATGCTTTAAATAATGAGTAAAAATGCGTATAATAACAAAAATGATTCTAACCACTGCGATCATAACGGGAGGTGGTTTTGCTTATTCTAAGCTATATAAAGATAAATGGGGCAAGCTAGATCAAGCAACTTTTCAAACCACAGAACCCACTCGCAGAACAATTATTCGAAAAAAAGTTTTTTCTGGTAGCCTAATACCCCATAAAGAAACTAAACTAGAGGCCCATGTTACCGGTATGGTAGATAAATTATTCGTACAGGTAGGTGATCATGTCCAAAAAGGAAGTATTATTGCCCGCATTAAAGTCATGCCTAGTGCCAAAGAGCTGGAAGTTCAAGAAAGTAAGTTACGTTTGGCAGCTATTGACCTCAATCAAGCCAGGTCCAAATACTTACGCAGTAAGCAACTGTTTAGTAAAAAGATGCTTTCTAAAGAGGCCTATGAAGCCAATGTAGCAGTCTGGGAACAGACTAAAGAAAAATTTGCTGCAGCTCAGAAGCAATTAGAGATAACACGATGTGGATATACCTCGGCAAAAGGGGCAGGTGCCAATATCCTTAGAGCTGCTAGCAAAGGGACGATCTTAAATTTACCCCTTAAGGAAGGAAGTATGGTACAAGCAATCAGTGAAAAAGCTTCTGGCACCACAGTGGCTGTTATTGGCGATATGGATCAATTTCTGTTTTCAGCCAAGGTAAGTGAACTAGATGTGGTTCATTTAAGAAAAGGCATGACCTTTACAGCTTCACTAAATGCTTTTAATGAAGAGAAACTCAAAGTTACTTTAACTAAAATTGCACCTAGAGCTAGTGAAGAAGAATTTAAAAAAGGAGAAATTAAATTTGAAATAGAAGGCATTATACAAAAACCCAAAAAATCAAAAATTACTTTACGTGCAGGTTATTTAGCTCTTGCAGAGGTTATGCTAGAACGCGTAGACGATGTACTAGCCATTCCAGAAAGCATGGTTCAAATAGAAGAAAAAAAATATTTTGTTAAATGTTTGAGTAATGGTAAACCAGTTAAAAAAAATGTGATATTAGGGCTATCAGACGGTCTTTATGTGGAGGTCAAAGAAGGTCTTACGGAAGCAGACCTTTTAATTGTAGAAACATAGCATGATTCAGATTCAGGACTTATATAAATCCTATCAAAACGGTACGATCACTAGAGAAGTACTTAGTGGCATAAATTTTCACCTTGAAAAAGGGGACCTTGTTGCTTTAATGGGTCAATCGGGTGCTGGAAAATCTACCTTATTGAATATTATTGGTATATTGGATCATTATGACCATGGGGATTACTATCTTAATGATGTCCACATGAAAAATCTTTCTAACCAACAAGCCAGTAAATATAGAAGTCAATTAATTGGGTTTATCTTTCAGCGGTTTCATTTAATTCCTTTTAAAACAGCATTAGATAACGTGGTTCTACCCCTCTATTACCAAGGCATAGAACGAGAAGAGCGCTACAAACGAGCATGGGCGATGCTAGACAGAGTTGGCTTGTCTGCTTATGCGCATCACAAGCCCAATGAACTTTCAGGTGGTCAACAACAAAGAGTAGCTATTGCACGCGCGTTGGTAACAGACCCTCCTTTAATATTGGCAGATGAGCCAACGGGAGCTTTAGATAGTAGCACGGCCTATGAAATCATGGCATTGCTTAAGGAAATGAATAGAGAAGGCAATACGATTCTTATCGTAACCCATTCTCTGCAGGTTGCACGCCAATGCAACAGTATCCAAGAAATTGTAGACGGAAAAATTGTCTAAATACAAACTTTACTAAAAGATGTTGGTGATCAAAAAATTAGTTTCACGCTTAAGCATAATAGGCATCCTGACCCTTTTAGCTCATACTATAGCTCAAGCTAAAAACAAGCCGATCAGCTTACAAGAAACGATAAATATCGCCTTAAAAAATAATTTGCATATTCAAATTGCCCAAAACGATAAAAAGCAAGCAATTATTGCTAATAGAATAGCGAATTTTCGCCTATGGGCCCCTCGAGCTACTTTAAGGCTGTATCAAGAAAATAAGTGGGAATCCCATACTATCAACCATCATATTCAATCAACGCCTGTTTTTAGATTAAAATGGCAGTTAACATCACTTGTTGATAAAATCTTCCAGACTAAAATACATTGTCAAAATAATGTTATTCATCAACTAGTCGCAAAAAAGTCAGTAGAAAAAGAATTACAGCAAGTAGTTACCGCTTATTATGAACTAGCATTGGCACAAAAAAAATGGGAGTTATCCAATACGCTTATCAAAGCTGCAACAGCTAGGTTAAACATAGAAGAAGAGAAATTCAGATTAGGGATTATATTTAAAATAGACTGTTTGGATGCGCAACTGGCTTTAAAAGAAATAAAATTAACCTTACTGGAGCGGCAGGAAGCTTTACAAGCAAAACGCCGGTGTTTAAACAGGATACTTGATAAGCCCTTAACCGAAGAGACTCTGGTACAATCCCATATTTCTGTCCAACCTATATGGGACATGACCTCTATTACAAAAGAAAAAGTAGTAGATTTAGAGACAGCCATTCAAGCAAAAAAAGTAGCCATAGCAGCCACAGAGTTAAATAGAGTCAGAAACCCATTGTCTTGTTTAAGCCTATCGGGTAGTTTTGACTCGAAAGGCTATATATATAATTTCAAAGAGTCAATATGGACATCTGATAAGCAATCTAATAAATGGTTAGCCAACATCGGGGTTAGCATTGATATGATTCGTTTGCTACTGATGCCTACAACGATTAAAAAAGCCAAAATCGGTTTAAATAATGCCAAGTTTGCTTTACAACAACAAAAATTAGCGATAGAGAGTGGTTTAGAAGATAAAAAATGGCAGTATCTACATGCTTTAGGTGTCTACAAAGTAGTAGCAGAACAATTGAAAATAAGTAAACAAAAATTGATTTTTGTAAAAGAAAAATACCGCCTCAATCAGGCAAAGCTACTTGAATTACATGAAGCAGAAGAAGCTACGCAAAAAATAGAAATTCATTTAGCAGAACAGGCTTTTAAGGTAAAAGAAGCAGAATTTGCGCTATATCAGCTGGTAGGTATGTTTCAAAAAAAGTAATTGTGTTGGCAAGTATCTGCTCACGACATTGGTAAATGTATTTGTTCAACTCAGGGGTACGAAACCATTTTTATACCACTTTTTTCTTGATAAAAAAGTGGACAAAAAATCAAGCCCTCGGTAAAAAGTTGCGGAAATCACCCCTTACAGCTGGAAAAACAGAACTTCCCCGCTTGGCGGGCTGCAAACAGGCTGTTTTTCTCGTCAGCTGTAAGGGATAATTTCTTATCGCAACTATTTTACAAGGGGCGTTTTTTCTTTTTTTTCGTACCCTGCCACAGTGCTGAATAGATGTTTTAGAAGGGATCTTTTTTCTTTTTTAAGTGATCATATGTATCCTACCTTAAGTAAAAAACAAACCACTTACATTCGTCAGTTGGCACTGAAAAAATATCGCCTAGCAGAGGCTGCCTTTATCTTGGAAGGAAAAAAAGGAATACAAGCATTGCTTGCTTCTGATTATGTGATAAAATATATCGTAGGCACACGCTCTTTTTTTAGCAAAAATCAAGCTATCATTTCCTCTATTAGTAGAGAAACAGAGATTTTCGAAGTTAACAAAGAACTGCTTTCTGCATTAGGTTCTTTTGTCGACAACCATGAAGTACTAGCAGTAGCGGCTGTACCTAAACCTACAGAACCATCCTTGTCAACCATGGATATTACCCTTGCATTAGATGGCATACAAGACCCTGGCAATTTAGGCACCATTATCCGTATAGCAGATTGGTATGGCATAGATTGCATACTTTGTTCGCAAACAACAGTAGAGTTATATAACCCCAAAGTACTACAAGCAAGCATGGGGTCTTTTGTAAAGGTAAATCTACATTATGTAGATTTACCAGCTTATTTACAGGGTTTAGATCTACCAATTCTAGGGGCTACTTTACAGGGTAAGTCTATAGATGATTTTTTATTTCCAGACCATGGGGTATTGGTTATTGGCAATGAATCGCATGGGATTCAATCTGCTATAGAAGAAATACTTACGGAGGCTATTGCTATTCCTAGATATGGTAATGCTAATTCTTTAAATGCAGGAATAGCTACAGCGGTTTTGTGTGATAATTGGAAGCGCGTGCTTAGAAAAAAAGAAAAAAAGTAAGGCTTTTTTTGGTTACTTTTTGCTTGATCAAAAAGTAGCCAAAAAATCAAGCGCTGATGAAAAAAGTTTTTTCGTAGCATAAGCCATAGTGGTGAACGGACAATGGCGTCAACTTAAGGAATTTTTAATTATTTTTATTTGATTATAAGTATTTTTTATCTTAATTTTTGCTTGATAAAGAAGTAAGCAA
>NZ_JAACGG010000159.1:0-725 GCF_022810525.1 Candidatus Cardinium sp. cByotN1 | reverse complement strand
CTACCTGCAATCCCTCCCGGCAACTGTTTTTCTTTTCATCTGTAAGCTGCGCTTTCTGATCGCACTTTTTTCAAAGGGCGCGTTTTTTTCCTAGCATAAGCCATAGTGGTGAACGGAAACCTAGATATCTTCTTTCCGGGGAGAGTAAAGGCTGAGTTGAGGTGAAGAGGTACTCTGACACAGTTTAGTGAACACTTCTCAAGAAGTAGATAATTTCACATGTTTAGTTTTCTAAGATGTTACTGTATAATCTCCCCTTGCTAATAACATTAGCCTTACTGCATTGGCTCACGTGTCTACAGCTTCATTGGGTCTTGTAGATGAAATTTTAGCTTATATGCCAAAGGGTCCGAAAGATGTTATTTTAGTGGGTAGCCAGCATGCATCAGGTAAATATAACTTGGATATTATTTTAAAGAACCTGGCAAAGTATAATCATATAATCGATATTATTCAATCTTATTGTGGCAATACTGGATCTTTGTTATTTGGTGGTAACGATAACTCAGAGATCATTATGACTAGTTTTTATCATATAAATACTAATTTTGGCAATGTAATTGTGGATCCTAAAAGTTTGAAGATAACCACTGATTCCCCAGAGGGGAAGATACCTCCTGGTTGTAAGGTTCAGCATGCGTATTCGCATTATGATCTTGATCAGATGAATAATAGATGTTAATTATCGCCCTTTTACTCTGTTTAACATAATATTAATTATATAA
>NZ_JAACGG010000158.1:0-371 GCF_022810525.1 Candidatus Cardinium sp. cByotN1 | reverse complement strand
CCTGTAGCCATACCAATTAAGGCTGTACGAGAAGTGCCTCGAAAACCAAAAACCGATAATATAAAGGGAGCAGTTACTACAGGTATTGAAAAATCAATAGCTAGAAACATTAATTTTAATAAATCCTTGCACCAAAAAGCTACACACATAGCACACAGGCCAATTACTATAGTAGTCAGCCTAGCTACCCGTATTTGATAGATATAGGGAGTTTTTTTTATCCCTCGGATACTTCCCACAATATCGTGACTAACCATAACAGCACAAGAATTTAAGTACGAATCAGCTGTAGACATAGACATGGCCAGCAAACTAATGGAAAAAAATCCTTTAAAAGTAGAGGGGATATTGTGCATTATATAGGGCCAAAT
>NZ_JAACGG010000157.1:0-375 GCF_022810525.1 Candidatus Cardinium sp. cByotN1 | reverse complement strand
TTGGATAATATTTCTAATTTTCGATAGCAGTTTTTGCATTTGGATTATTAGTCGATTAGCAATACGTATGAGACCATTTATGAAACACCTTTCTATGGCAGAGACCATAGGATGTGTATATGGTACGTATCCAAGGATTATTACTGCTATATCCAATATTTGCCGATCTATTGTTAGTCTTTCCATCCAAATTGTTGTAATATCTAAAACAATTAGCATCTGTGTAGGACCAGTTGACTCCGGAGAAATTACAATCCTGGCTACCTTAATTCTTATTGCTTATTCTGCTTTTGGTGGTATTCGTTCGGTTACTTTTACAGATGTATTGCAGTTTCTAACCTTTTCCATGATTATTCCTCTTTTAGCTTGGTTTAT
>NZ_JAACGG010000156.1:0-342 GCF_022810525.1 Candidatus Cardinium sp. cByotN1 | reverse complement strand
CATTATATAGGGCCAAATCTTTTCTTTTGGTAAATCAGGTGTTCCAACAAAAATGAACAAATCTACTAGGATAATACAACCTTCTATAAGAACACTAAAAATACTACCATATGAGAAAACTTTTTGGGCTTGAAGTGGGTCTGAAGCCATATACAATCTCTGGATAGTTGTAGGTTTTATATAATAGACTATGCCAGATAAAACCAGCGAAACTATAGCTGCTAATTTAGTATCAAAATGGAATACAGTTCTAAACTGAAATTTTTCCTGTCTTTGTAAAAAAGAAATAACTTCTGATATGGGGATCTCTGTTTTTATAAAAATAAACCAAGCTAAAAGAGG
>NZ_JAACGG010000155.1:0-724 GCF_022810525.1 Candidatus Cardinium sp. cByotN1 | reverse complement strand
CCAACTAGCTTTAGACTAATTTTTTAATAAAAATACTATTTCATATTTCCTCGCCACTCCCCTCTTATTTTATAATAGTTAGATAATCAGTTTAAAAAATAAAATAAGTAGTTTTTTATTAAGTATATACATATTTATATATATACATATGTATGTATATATATAAATATTTTTTATATTTGTTTTAAGTAAGGGATAGTTTCCAAACTAATATTAGATGCCATTTCATAAAAACCTAATACAAAATGAAAAAACAAGAGGATCAACATAATGCAACTGATACTGATAAAAGCATTCAGACACGAAAAATACCAGCAGTGTTACCAACAAATATGATAGAGGAGATTCAAGATTATTGTTATTGGAAAAATATGACTCATGATGAATTCTTTTATCAAGCTGTATACATTTTCCTGGAAAACAAGGAAGGTATAGACCAAACGAGAGAAAACATAGAACCAAAAAATATAGATTCATCTCATTATGATATCTCTTAATATACCCCTTTTAATGGTAGTGGCGTTTTTGTTATTGACATTAGCCGTGGCATTTTATTTTAGTAGAAAAACAACCACCTTCCGAGAATATGCGGTAGGGAATAAACAGTTTGCTACAGCTACGTTAGTAGCTACAATGTTGGCTACTAATTTTGGTGGAGGAGGGTTGGTCCGTGAGGTAGAAAAAATCCATGATATCGGCCTTTATTGGATAATATTTCTAATTT
>NZ_JAACGG010000154.1:0-2486 GCF_022810525.1 Candidatus Cardinium sp. cByotN1 | reverse complement strand
ACATAATATTAATTATATAACAAATCGGGAACTTAGAATAGATGGGTGAAATACAAAAGCAGAAAGAAGGGTAAGTCCGCACACCGTTGCCGCTTATAAAACAGATCTGACGCAGTTTATTCACGCCCTGTCACGTATTAACATCTCAAAAAATACTTACGGAAGTAACCATACACGATATAAGAACTATATCTGTACGAAAGCTAGCAGATCAAAAAAGAATAGCCAAAGATACTATGAATTTTTATATTCCATGGGCCAGAAAAAATAATATTTTAACCTGGTTATCAAAAATGGAGCATATATGTAAGCAGATCTTACATGTTAATCCTGTGAATGATATTTTTTTGGAGCAAATTGTAAGCTACTAGCCGTTCATTGACCCTAAGACCCTAAGACCCGCTGCATCATCGTCTAATAGATACTGAATCTCTTTATTACCCGCTAGCAATTCATCGGCTTCTCTTTGGTAATCGTCTGCTATGAATGAAGCAAAATATTGCTATAGTATTTACTTTTCTGATAGGCTATCAGCTGTTTTTTTACCTACACTTACTCTATTTAAATGATATATCACTTATAGCTGATGCATGGGCTACATTCCTATCTTATTGTATAGCTGTGCAACATAACTGGATGGTTAACAGCCTATACGTATTATGCTTACTCTATTATCAATGCGATCAAATCGTCAGATTTATTGAAAGATTTAAACAAAAATGGGACTGCAACAGTTTATTCGTGTTAGGTTGGGCCGTGCTTTTCTGTTGTTATGTAATGTATTACCCTTTTTTTTGGGTAAAAGGAAATTTCCATATCTGGTTATATCCCTTGCTGTTTACGTTAGTTACCTGGCTGATTCCATTTGCTAACGATGAAGGTGATTTTCAACTGATCAATCCTACTAAGACCAAAAACAGAGCAGAAAGCATCACATTACCTGCATACAATGGACAATTACCCATTAATAATCCACAAAGGGGTATATATATTTTAGGCAATCAGGGTAGTGGTAAAACACGCTATGTATTGGAACCTATATTATACGCATTAATCAAAAAAGGTTATACTGGCATCATCTACGACTATGACTTTGAGGGAAGGCCGACTGAATCTGATCATAACTACTGTCTTACCAAGTTCGCTTTTAATTGTTTTTTAAAGTTCTGTGATGCTACTAAATTTCAATTCCATAGCATTAACTTTACTTCTCTTAGACATAGTATACGCGTCAACCCTATTGCGCCAAGATATATTCTAAACAGGGCCTACTTAGAAGAATACACCAGTGTACTATTACATAACCTGGTACCAGATAAAAAAGATGATTTTTGGAACCTAAGTACCAAAGCATTGCTAAAAGGGATGATTGTTTTTTTGGCTAATAGAATACCTAGATGCTGTACCTTACCGCATGTTTTAGCACTGGCTACCAAACTTATTGCTAGTATACTGCAATTAATTGAAAAAGATGACGAAGCGGCTAGTTACGCTAGTTCTATATTAGATGCCTTTAAGGGTGGACAAAAAACAGCGGGGCAATTGGTGGGTGTTATCGCTACCTTTAAAACGAACTTGCAAATCCTTTTAAATAAAGACTTATTTTGGGTATTAAGTGGGGATGATTTAGAGTTAACCATCAATGATAGCTGGAAACCAACTATCTTGTGTATAGGTAATCATCCATCTGCTAAATCTGCCTTCTCACTGGTTATCTCGCTATTGCTAACGGTTTGCTTTAAAGCTATGTATGGCCATAATAGAACCAAAAGTTTTGTAGCCATAGAGTTGCCCCACATTATTTATTCCAGAGCTAGCAGAGCTACCGGCTACTGCTAGAAAATATGGTATCAGCACAGTGGCTTGCGTTCAGTCCAATGCACAGTTAGAACATACTTACGGTAACATAGGAGCTAAACGTATACAGGATACCTTCGTCAATAAGATTATTGGTAATGTGGAAGGGACGTCTGCTGACTGGGCGAGTCATCTGATGGAAAAAAAGAAAAAAAAGTGGTCTCGTCTTCTACCTCAACTAGTCGTTACCAAAGTGGCCGTACAGAAACGGATGGAGAGGGTACCCATATACAAGAAAAACCTATCCTTTCCCCGCAAGATTTTATGAATTTTAAAGTGGGAACTTTTGCTGGAAGAGTAGTGGAAAGTAATCAAGCCTTCTTCAAATACCACTTGAAGAAGGTAAGCAATTTTGATGAAAAATTCGAAAATGAGAAACTAAAAGATTTGAAAGAGATCCATCAATACGTGGATATAGAGGAGAATTTTAAAAAAATACAACAAGAAATAGAGGTTTTATTAGGTAGGTGTGCATAAAACACCTACCTAAGCAAGACCCTTAAGCTGAGAACGAGATAGACCGGTTAACCGAAGAACCCTCTCTACCGATTCGCCTTCAGATAAGAGGACTCTAGCTATTTCTAGTTTGCCCTCTAGTTTGCCCTCTAATTTGCCTTCTAGCTTGCCCT
>NZ_JAACGG010000153.1:0-795 GCF_022810525.1 Candidatus Cardinium sp. cByotN1 | reverse complement strand
TCAACTTTACGCACTACTTGGTTTAAAGTAAAACCATACCCTTTAGAGAGAGCAGCACCATTAGAAGGAACTAGAGCTGCGTCATAGAGGGATGCTTTGAGTTGCTGGGATTCTCTAATCCCCTCTTGATCTTTCAGATAGAGCACTTGCTTAATACAATTACCTAGCTTGACTTTCAAGCAAATAATAATGGTAAATAACAACAGAATCAATATAAATATTGGAAATAAGGAGCATAATACTGGATAGGGTAACCCAATAGAAATCGAATAAATGGCCACTAATAAAGTAACCGCTAAACCTGCTATACCTAGATAGAGTGGCAATACCCATAAGATTACGGCACAATGGGCCAAATATAATGACGCGGTAAAGATAGAGTTTACTGCATTCCACCAATTACAAAGTAAATTTAAAGGCAGATAAAGTGTTAATCCTATTAGCCAACATAGGCCAATACACCAAGCTGGAATGGATCTTATCTTTTTCGAGATATCATAAATAAATGGATAACCTAAATAACAAGTAGATACAAAGAGTTGAAGTATAAGCCAAGAACCATGATGCGTAATATGCTCTATAAAATAAGCTAGCAAACTAGTGACAGTAGTATAGCACCCTATATATACAATCGTAGTATGGCTGGGTACCAGATTAGCCAATATAGCTTTTCTATTTGCCCAAGCATTTTTAATTGTTTCTTTTCGTTCCGCACGCTTACGGGCATTTTCTTGTTGAATCTGTGCAAACATGCTATCTGGCTTAACCCAACCTGTACCTTTTGGTTGTTTGAGA
>NZ_JAACGG010000152.1:0-385 GCF_022810525.1 Candidatus Cardinium sp. cByotN1 | reverse complement strand
AGTGTGCCCTCTAGTTTGCCCTCTAATTTGCCTTCTAGCTTGCCCTCGAGTTTGCACTTCTCTTGGCCAATTTGGATGCCCATTAGTTTTCCCTTTTTTTGACCAATTTGGATACCTTCTTCTCTATATTTTTGTGCTATAGTTCTCATAATATCTTCTTTATCTTGTTCAGGTAAATGTTGATCAATGATTCTTTCTAAATCTTGCTGTTTATCTTCAGGTAATTTGCTGTCAGTATACCATAAGAAATTTTTAATATAAATATAGCCTTTTTCTTTGTCAAGCAGAATATAGGGTTTAAAATTTTGTAAAAATTCCTCCCATAGATTAAGCATGTCTCTCTGATAAATATGTTTCATAACATATTCAAGCATCCCTACATATT
>NZ_JAACGG010000151.1:0-261 GCF_022810525.1 Candidatus Cardinium sp. cByotN1 | reverse complement strand
CCTTGTAAAATAATTTATACGGGCTCTAAGGGCCAACGAACTATTCAGTTTTTAAGATGAAAAGAGCTGGGGGCGGAACGTGTAAAACGGTATCTAATACCAAACAGTTAAGCGACCTTATTCCAGCTCTTTAATTAACATAATCTTAATAATACAAACGTACAACAGTTAAAATAGATTAATGTATGACATTAACTTGCATTATCAAATAAAATTAACAATTAAACTATGCTTATCTAGCATAGTCATATAAATTTAAGT
>NZ_JAACGG010000150.1:0-578 GCF_022810525.1 Candidatus Cardinium sp. cByotN1 | reverse complement strand
GTGTATAGGATTGAATGGATGGTATTATTATTTATTCACTTTTATATTTTTATGGGCTCATTTGTTAAAAGCCTTTTTTATCCCACTGTTTTCTTGATAAAGAAGTGGATAAATAATCAAACCGGCTGTAAATAGTTGCAGAAAGTGCCCGTTAGCTAGAAAAACAGAACTGGCGCGCTAAGCGGGCTTCAAACAAAAAAGCATTCAAAAATGCAGTATAGATTTTCTACAAAAGATTTACTTGTTCCATACAAAAACAAGCTTAGCGATTAATGGAGTAATAATTAAGATGCAAAGTAATCAATATTTAACACATCAGTAAAGGAAATTCTAGGAATATTCCCGATTTTAGATTACGAAAAAATTATTAAACCTGCAAAGGTTATAGCAAGACAATGGCCTACAAATTTATCAAGTTGATGATATTGGTTTAAAATTCAACACAATAACTAATGCCAGAGGTTCCGGCAGCCTTGTTCGAACTTTTTTAGTGAGAGAATTGTACAATACAAATGTACGACAGAAACTATTGTTTCCGTTCACCACTATGGCTTATGATAGAAAAAAACGCGCCCTTT
>NZ_JAACGG010000015.1:0-1931 GCF_022810525.1 Candidatus Cardinium sp. cByotN1 | reverse complement strand
TTTTTATATATTATTATATAATAATCAATTAAATATATCCCTTAAGTTGACGCTATTCAGTGAACAGCCCATGCCTTTAATTTAATGAATCAGTTGATTAAGCAAGTTTTATAAAAAGTAATGTCATTTTTACTTATCCATTCAACAATATGTTGGAGTTATTTAATAAAACCGCCCCTTGTAAAATAGTTTCGATTAGCAATCACCTATTAGAGCTGCTTAGAAAAACAGCTTGTTTGAACCCGCATAGCGGGTAAGTTCTGTTTTTACAGCTCTAATAGGTGATTACCGAAACTTTTTACAGAGGGCTTGATTTTTTGTTCACTTTTTGATCAAGCAAAAGTGATATAAAATCGCTTTTACCACCAATGTCGCCAACAAGATACGTCTGCAAAGTAGCTGTTCAGCCAATGGCGTCTACTTAAGGATGACTAACATGGGTAGATTTAAGCCGTAAGGTATTTTCCCCTTACTTTTTTCTTGATAAAAAGTAACCAAAAAATCATTTTCTACTAATTGCGTCAACGCAAACCAAAGAGTTGCTAAATATAATCGAAGAAAAACCACAGTCGTGAACGGATACAAAAAGAAACGGTATGAGTTTCTTGGAAGCGCAGCAGCTTTTCAGCATATCATACTTGGTTATTGCTGACTCTACTCTAAGTCTTGTAGTGCTTTTCTATAATTTTCTTCTAGACTTTTTGCTTTACTATCAACAGTATTAGTTTCGGATTCATATTTGTGTATTTCAGTATTGCAATCGTCAAGTTTTTTCCTAAGGTCGCTGATTAATTTTTCATCTTTAAACAAAGCCCACTTTTTTTCTTCTTTTTGTACTAGTTCCATTAAGAAAAATTTTTCTTCCTTTAGTCCATCAATTTTAGTCTCCAGATATTCCCTCTCTTTATGAATCTTCAACTTATCTCTTTGATAATTAAAATTAAGCTTGGCTATTTTATCTGCATTGTTGTCAGTGGTTATTTGTTGTTCTTGGTTATCCAGATTCTTTTTAGAAAATGAGTAATTAATATTTCCATTAATAGAAGAAGTTAGAATTGGCTTAGCCTCTGCAGAACTATTTACATGACTACCAGTAATTGAAGTTGTAACCAAAACAGGGTTAGCAAAATTGCCTACATGATTACCATCAGTTAGTGAAGCAGGACCTTGCATGTTACTTGCTTGGTCATTAGGTTCATCAGCGTCATTAGGGTCATTAGGGTCCACATCAGCAATATTTTTTACTTCTTCCCCATCTTGGTTGCTATTATTAACTTTATTTTTAAATGAAGATCTAAAATTGCGCGATTTTGGTTTGTGTTTATTCGTACCACACTGAGCACCGCATAAAAAAAGCAACATAAAAAAGCAAAGAGCAGCAAATCGTCCGATTAATAGGGTTTTCATTTGCGGTTTATATTTGATTATTTTTAAAGAATCTACAGTCTTTCCAGACTTAGGAAGGACATAAATAAGCAGATAACTAAATTTGATGGCTGAGTAGCCTATATGATATTTAGGAAAAATGATAGATAAAATCTAGTTAAGCACCAAGCTACTTGAGTCTTTCTTTGCAAATATAAGAATTTTTTTAATTTATTTGCGGTTTTTTCTATGGATGAAGCTTTATGGCAGCATCCCCCCCAAAAACTTCTTTTGTATTTTGTAAAACAGTTACGATCAGCTCTAAGGGGGGCTTGCAGCAATTTTTTATAGAAGGCTTGATTTTTTATTCTTTTTTTATCAACTTCCTGAACAGACAATGGCGTCAACTTAAGGAATTTTTAATTATTTTTATTTGATTATAAGGCTTTTTTATCTTACTTTTTTCTTGATAAAAAAGTAAGCAAAAAATCAAGCCCTGGTAAAAAGTTGCGGCAATCACCTATTAGAGTTGGAAAAACAGAGCTCACCCGCTGCGCGGGTTCAAA
>NZ_JAACGG010000149.1:0-397 GCF_022810525.1 Candidatus Cardinium sp. cByotN1 | reverse complement strand
TCTCTCTCTCTCTCTCTCCATCTTCCATCCTCTCCCTTGTCTCCCTTTAAGATCAAAAGAAATCGCTTTCTTACCTCTTAATTTCCTCTTCTTTTTTCATCTTCACCTTCTTTATATATATCATCTTCTTCTTCCTTTTTCTTCATCTTGGAATCTTCCCTTTTGGATAGCAAGAAAAAAGTAGCTCTCCACACACACACACACACTTAATGTAAGTATACACTTGTATAAACACTAGCCCATCAAGTGTGCACTTATCAACTGTCAAGATCACCATGTTTTAGGACACATTTTTTCTCCTTGACGCTCTTTTTTTCACTTGCCTTTATTACATCTTTTCGTAGGCGTCTGTGAGAGGACCCCCGAATTGAATGTGACAAGAGAGAGAGAGAGAGAG
>NZ_JAACGG010000148.1:0-796 GCF_022810525.1 Candidatus Cardinium sp. cByotN1 | reverse complement strand
ATTCAGTTAAATATAGGGATGAATTCCTTAGAAAACGTAAAGCTAAAAAAAACAATATACCATAGATGGTTAATCTAAATGGCTCCCCTTAGTAGATTGACGTATTTCATGAATTTATTGAATCTGGTTACATTAAAATAAGAAATTTGCTTCTGTAAACGCTTGCTTAACAACTAAATACTTTATGATCATCTTGACGGTATTTAAAAGGTCACGTATAGAAGATTTATCTGTCTGAAACGGTTCATAAAATATACATTTGTATTTTATAGTGCATACTGTTCCCATGTATATGAATGGCGTAATTGATCAACATATTCATGGTAAAAAGACCATTTGGCTATATCAACAGGCGTTTGGTTATATTGATTTTTAATGCGTACATCAATACCTTTTGCTTTAAGTAATATTTTAGACACTTCTAAGTGCGCCTGACAAGTTGCCAAATGCAACGCAGTACTGCTATATTTATTTTTTGCATTGATATTTAAATGTTTATGCTCTAGTAGCAGTTGTATTACTTCTATTTTCCCACCGTATGCCGCTAAATGTAAGGGCGTATTATCATCTTTATCTCTGGCGTTTATATCAATGCCTATTGTATGCAATAATAATTCAACTGCTTCTACATGACCGTTATTGGTTGCTAAATGAAGAGGCGTTAAGCCATCTTTACCTTTACTATTTACGTTAATAAAAGGTTGGTCCAATAATACTTGAACAATTTTTAAATGATTTGCACATACTGCCAAATGCAGTGCAGTATCACCATCCTTATTTTTAATATTGACATTCA
>NZ_JAACGG010000147.1:0-12908 GCF_022810525.1 Candidatus Cardinium sp. cByotN1 | reverse complement strand
CTTGCATTTTGCAGCCTGTGAAGGTAATGTAGAACACACTCAATTGCTATTGAGAATAAAAGAAATGAATGTCAATATTAAAAATTTGGATAATATTTCTAATTTTCGATAGCAGTTTTTGCATTTGGATTATTAGTCGATTAGCAATACGTATGAGACCATTTATGAAACACCTCTTTTTAAGGAAGATATTCAAAGTATTATTAATAAATTTTATGACTGGATAATCTACTTTAACAGAAGAGAAAAAGCTAAAGATCATGCACTACTACAACCTGATAAAATTACTTTAGAAAAGCTAATACGTAAGGTAGAGATTGCTTTATCCCAAGAAGTAGCTGCTCCACCTAGGCTGCTGGTAGAAACTATAGGCCTTTATCTAAACAAGAAAAAAACGAAAATACAGCATATGATTCCGCGAATTTCGCTAATTTGAAGTTGTTTACTGTATTAATTTGGTGAAAAATTTGATCTTCAAATTTAAAGCTCAACTTTTACCTCTAATCTCCCACGACGTTAGTAAGTAATTAACTGAATGACTCAGACCAATATAGAACTCAATGAGCAGTTTATTAAAGCACTTGACCTTATGGAGTCAGGCGAAAAGAATGTTTTTATTACTGGTAAAACAGGTACAGGGAAATCAACCTTATTAAAGCATTTTAGAGAAAATACCCAAAAGAAAATAGCCGTCCTTGCCCCTACAGGTACTGCTGCAGTAAATATCAAAGGTCAAACGCTTCATTCATTTTTTGGGTTAAAACCTGATGTAACCCTTGAAGCAATCAAAACCATTAAAGAAAATAAGCACAAAGAGAATATTTATAAAAAGCTAGATGCGATCATCATTGATGAAATTTCAATGGTTAGAGCTGATTTACTTGATTGTATCGATAAATTTCTTCGACTGAATGGTAAAAATGAAAATAAGCCATTTGGAGGCGTGCAAGTAATAATATGTATCGGTGATTTATATCAATTGCCGCCTGTAGTACCCAGTTAGGAGAAATGGAATACCTAAGCAAGCCTTACATCGGTGTAAAAGCCTTTTGCCTAAAACGAAAAGAATATAGAGTATTTAGAGTAGACAGAATATTGGAGATTAACTCATAAGAGGACTTTACTTAAGATGAATAAAAATATTATTAACCAAGCTTACCATCAACTACTAAATGATTTAAAAACCAGTGTAGCCACTGCTAAATATAAAGCTTCTCTTCATGTTAATAAAGCACTTGTGTCCCTTTATCATCATATAGGAAATCGTATCTTGCATGCACAAGTGCAAGAACGATGGGGCACTGGTGTTATTGGTCAACTCTCCAAAGATTTACGAGCTGCTTTTCCAGGTATGAAAGGGTTTAGCCCACAAAACCTCAAGTATATGCGGAAATTTGCTCAAGTATATGATCAAAATGAAATTGGTCAACAAGCTGTTGACCAAATACCCTGGGGCCATATTGTAGTCCTAATCTATTCTGGGCTCGATAAAACCCAACAAAAGTTTTACATAGAATATACTATTAAAAATGGCTGGTCAAGAAGTAGTTTATCTATACAAATAGAAACCAATTTGTATCAACGTCAGTCAGGTGCCATCACCAATTTTGATCAACAATTACCTCCCACACACGCCGCCTTAGCCCAGGCTACCCTAAAAAATCCTTATTTATTTGACTTTCTAAGTCTTGGGGATGAAGCTCATGAAAGAGAATTAGAAAAAGGACTCGTTGCACACATTGAAAAATTTCTACTTGAGTTAGGTGAAGGATTTGCCTTCTTAGGGCGTCAATATCATCTTCAAGTTGAAGAGCAAGATTTTTATATAGACCTATTATTTTACCATATTAAGCTTCGTTCTTTTATAGTTATAGAGTTGAAATCTGGAGATTTCAAGCCTGAATATGTAGGAAAAATGAATTTTTATCTTTCTGCTGTGGATGACTTATTACGCCACTCAAACGATAATCCTTCTATTGGGTTAATTTTATGCCGATCTAAGGTAGGCGTTTTAGCAGAATATACCTTACGTGATATAAATAAGCCGATAGGCCTTTCAACATACAGGCTTACTAAAAATTTGCCTGAAAAATTACAAACAGCGCTTCCAACCATTGAAGAATTGGAAGCAGAACTTGCTAAAGGTTTAGATCACATAGAAGATGATTGATCTCACATACCGCACTGAATATTTTTTATGAAAAATATTAAAAGCCCATTATTACAACAGATTTACATTCCAAGCTGCTTCCAAGAATGCTTAATGGATCCCGATAATTGTATCGGTCAATAGGTAGTGTTTATACCTGGTTTGTATATAGAAAATTTTGGCAAGAACTTTTTGCATATTTTTATATTGTTTTATATAATTGCGTTAGTGTAGCCTATCTATTTGATTTTAGATAGGTGCTAGAATAGCTATACAGATTCATAATTAAACTAGGATTATTTTAGAGAAGTAGCAGTTTTATAACCAATAAAATTATAATAACTATGATACTAAATAATAATTTACCCAGTTTTAGGTACAAAAATCAACCATCAGAACCAGGAAGAGAAGGTGATCTCATAGAGCGCATTTTTAATGACTTTTATTCTTTGCTACCAGATTTTTCTTCAAAAAGAAATAATGTAGTGCCAAGAATTGATGTCTCTGAAAGCAATTCTAATTATTACATAGAAGCAGAGCTTCCTGGTATTGAGTTAAAAGATATAGAAGTGCAAGTCAATGGGCATGTACTTTCTATTAGAGCAAAAAAAGAAGCAAATACAGAACAAAAAGACACAAACTATTATATACAAGAGAGATACACAGGGTCATTACAAAGATCTATTTCTTTACCAAATAGTGCTGATGTAGAGCAAATAAACGCAAAACTTCAAGATGGCATATTGCGTCTTACCATACCTAAAAAAGAGCGAGCCATAACTAAAAAGATAGAAATAGAAAGTGAATAAACCAGTTATTGCCCCTGCTCATACAGGGGCAATTTGGGATTTCATATATGAATCTAGGAAAAATTGCTTTGCAAAAGTTTTTGTTTGGCTACATAACAGCGCAAGCAAAGTCCATCTGCTTTCATTTTTTCAATCATACTCCATTATTGATTTAGCGCTGAGTTCTTTTAAACTCGTATCCATTATCCTCACTCGAAGACAATACAATACCCCCAGATGCCTTAGCACCTGATAATTATAATAACAACTTGCTACAAACTGCACTCTCTATATGGCTGGCTATGGTCTATTTCAAATGCAATAAAATTGTTATTATAGGTATTTACCACCAGTAAAGTAGCATCAGTAGTCTGGTCTTGCTGCGGCATACTACACATCTATGTAACAAATTGATTATTCTAGAGTGCGACAGTACCTATGCCCATTTGAGAGGATCTTAAAAAATTAGTTTTTCAAAAAAATAACCAAATTATGTATCTTAGTAGCGTATCTGACACACTAAACTTAACTGGAAACTGTAGAGTCTAATTTAATACCCAATTCTTTATCTTTTTTTTGTTGATCCAATGGCCCAAAATAATTATAAAATTCAGCCAGATACTCCTAAAAAAAGCGCCTCGTCCAATCAATTTATATTAGACCAACGTATAAGCATAACGATAGGCTTCTTGTTACAAGGTATTAGTATTTTTTTGGCATTGGCTTTCTTTTCCCATCTTACTTATGGTGCTAACGATCAGCATATTATTGAGTCTTTTGGCACGCTACGACTCAAAACATCTAGTATGGCCATTGGCAATTGGCTAGGTTTTGTGGGCGCTTTTGTAAGCTATTATTGTGTACATGTATGGTGGGGGATCACTGCTTTTATCTTTTTGCCTTTCCTATTTTTAATCGGCATAAAAATGGTTACAGAAAAAATTTGGCCTAATCTTTCTTTACTCAAAGCAGTGATGGTCTCCATTTTTCTCGTGTTATGGTCTAATATTTTATTAGGCTATTTATATACACTCTACCCAACCGCTACCTTATTAGTCAATTATGTGGGTGGTGTTGGCTATGAGCTTGGCAAGTTGTTTAAAGGCCTCTTAGGTTATGGTACTTTTATCCTGCTTTTGATTAGTTTAATTATTTTTTCCGTAATATGTTTTAACATAACCTCTTTACCGACTATTCATCTACTGGCACGCAAAAAAAAGCTAAAGGATGATCCATGGCTCCCTCAAGAAAATAATCAAGCAGCTGATGTATTTGACTCAGATAATGAATTACTATCTAGTAAAAAAAAAAATAATAATGCTATTATAGCAAACACACATGTCACTACAGATGCAGCTTATACGAGTGATCCAAAGGATTCTAAAATTGATTTTCAAAATAAAAGTAATATAGCCTTTGAAGTAGTTACCCCTGAACCTTGCCCTAAAAATTTGTTCAAAACAGCTCCATCTGCTCCACCCTCCACGATAGCTTTAAACCATATTAGAAGTGAAAACTACGACCCAACTCTAGACCTATCTACCTATAAATACCCAACTTTAGATCTATTAGAGCGGTACCAACAAGACCAACTATCTGTTACACAAGAAGAATTGGCTATCAATAAAAACAATATTGTCCAAACCTTACAGAACTTTAAGATTAATATTGCTAAAATAAAAGCCACTATTGGTCCTACCGTTACCCTCTATGAAATTGTACCCGAAGCAGGGGTAAAAATTTCTAAGATAAAAAACCTGGAAGATGACATTGCGCTTAACCTAGCTGCGCTAGGCATTCGGATTATTGCGCCCATACCAGGCAAAGGTACTATTGGTATTGAAGTACCCAATAAAAATAGGGAAGTAGTACCCTTGCAAGAGATGCTTGCCTCTGAAAAGTTTTTAAAAGGGAAAATGGATTTGCCTATTGTATTAGGTAAAAGTATCTCAAACGAGTTGTTCATTGCAGATTTAGGGCGCATGCCTCATCTCTTGATTGCAGGTGCTACCGGGCAAGGAAAATCTGTGGGGCTCAATGTGTTACTAACCTCTTTGATTTATAAAAAGCATCCTTCCCAACTCAAACTAGTATTGGTAGATCCTAAAAAAGTAGAGCTTTCTTTATATAATCGCTTAGAGCGCCACTTTCTAGCCAAATTGCCGATCAGTGAAGAACCTATTATTACAGAAACCAAAAAAGTAATCCATACCCTCAATTCTTTATGCATTGAAATGGACCACCGCTATGAGCTACTCAAAGAAGCAGGCACGCGTAATATTAAGGAATACAATGAAAAGTTTATAAAAAGAATTTTGAATCCTCAAGAAGGACACCGGTTTTTACCCTACATTGTATTGGTTATAGATGAATTTGCCGATATGATGATGACTGCAGGAAAAGAAATAGAAGTACCTATTGCACGACTGGCTCAGTTGGCACGCGCCATCGGTATCCATCTTGTCTTAGCTACACAAAGACCCTCTGTAAATGTTATTACAGGTATTATTAAGGCTAACTTTCCAGTAAGGATCTCTTATAAAGTAAGTTCACGTATTGACTCTAGAACCATTTTAGATGCCAGTGGTGCGGAACAATTAGTAGGCAATGGTGATATGCTACTTTCAATGAATTCTGATATCATTCGCTTACAAGCACCTTTTCTAGATACAGCAGAAGTAGAACGTGTTTGTAGCTATATTGGTGCACAGTCAGGCTATCCTTCTGCTTATATGTTACCTACTTATGATGAAGAAGACAAAGAGGATATGATGGCGGTAGACTTGCAAGCAACAGACCCTTTGTTTGAAGAAGCAGCCAGGCTAATTGTATTACACCAACAAGGCAGCACTTCTTTGATTCAACGAAAGTTGAAACTGGGCTACAACCGATCTGGAAGACTGATCGACCAACTGGAAGCAGCAGGTATCGTAGGTCCTTTTGAAGGCAGTAAAGCTAGGGAAGTTTTGGTAACAGATGAAGCTAGTTTAAATGAAATTTTATCTAGATTGCCACATAAAGACTAAAATCCTGCCTTTAACAAATTTGAATAGTGCACAAGCGGGCAGAAATGGTATAATATATCTTTTAAATGCTTTAGTATAGGTCCTTTTTCCTTATAATTGGGTAATGTGTTGTATGAATTGTTATTTATGCTAATTCCTAATCTTTCTTACTGTCTAATAGTCTTATTCAGGTCGCTATTATGGTTCTTTGTTTCAGTGCCTCCTATTTTTGCAGCAGTAGATGAAAAAGCACTTGAAGTGCTTGATAAAACTTCTGCCTATTACCAAGGACTAGAGAACTTTCGTGCTACCTATAAGCTAACTATTCAATATCCAGAAGAGGATATCATACGGCATGATACTATGCGCATCACTGCTCGAGGGCAGCAATATAGATTATCTTATGGTCAAAAAGAGACTATAACAGATGGGGAAACCGTGTGGGTATATGATAAAGAACTAAAAGAGGTTACCATTAGCGAATATGCTAAAACAGATTCTGATGTGAATTTTGCGGAACTATATAATCTCTATCAACGTGGGTATAGTGCTGTTTATATTGGAGAACGCCTGATAAATAAAAAAAAAGCTATTATACGAGATATAGTCCAGTTAACCCCTGTTGATGAGGATAACAGTTTGAAAAGTATTACACTTGAAATCGATCGTAATACATCACAAATTCATGGATGGGAAGTAGTACAAAACGAAGAAACAAGGTATATTTGTAAAGTTTCTAACTTTGTAGTTAACCTGCCTTTGCCAGACACCTATTTTACGTTTGATGTAGCTGCACATGGAGAGTTAGAAATAATAGATCTACGAGAAAGTGAAGCAGAAGGTAAAGAAGCAGGTGATCTAGATGAAGAGAATGATTCAGATAATGAATGATTCTATTGCCAACAGCATAGAGGTTTCGAAAAAAGTTTAATGCTATATAATTTACCATTTATGGAACTTATTCAACAACATTTAGATGAAGCTGAGCGCAGCATGGATAAAGCTTATGGCCATGCACAAGATGCTTTTGCCAAAATTAATGCTGGACGGGCACTACCTACTATGTTAAACCATTTGACAGTGGCCTATTATGGCAATCCAACACCACTCCATCAAGTGGCTTCGATTAGCACAGCTGATGCACGTACTTTGACCATTCAACCATGGGAGCAAGCTACGATTCCTCATATAGAAAAAGCGATTGCAGAAAGTCAGCTTGGATTTTCTACTAGAAACGACGGGCGTATGATTCTAGTTACCCTGCCTCCTCCTTCCGAGGAAAGACGTAAGAGCTTAGTAAAACTCATTAAAAATGAGGCGGAAAAAAGTAGGGTAGTGATTCGCAATCTCCGACGTGACTACAAAGAAATACTAAAAGCTACGCAAAAAGATGGCCTACCAGAAGATGCCATAAAAAGGGCAGAGAAAAAGTTACAAGATCTCACAGATGGCTATATTGATAAAATCAACCATCTCCTGACCCTAAAGGAGGCAGATGTGATGGCTGTATAAAGGCATCTATTTACTTTAACCAAAATAAAAGCACATGCTCACAATAGCAGATTTACATGTAACTATAGGCGATAAAGAAGTACTAAGCGGTGTAAACCTCGAAGTTAATGCAGGTCAGGTGCATGCTATTATGGGTCCCAATGGTGCAGGTAAAAGTAGCTTAGCATCGGTTTTAGCTGGTAAACCGGGTTATGAAGTTACAAAAGGAAATATCTTACTACATGGCCAGGATCTATTGCCATTGGCCCCAGAAGCAAGAGCGGCACTTGGTCTTTTTTTAGCTTTTCAATATCCTGTGGAAATTCCAGGTGTAACCACTACTAATTTTTTAAAAACAGCAATCAATCAAATAAGAAAACAAAAAGGCCTATCTCCTTTAGATGCTGTTTCATTTCTGGAAATTTTAAAAGAGAAGCGCAAGCTGCTTCATATGGATCAATCCTTGGTACAGCGTTCCCTCAATGAAGGCTTTTCCGGAGGGGAAAAAAAAAGAAATGAAATGTTACAAATGGCTTTACTTGATCCTTCTTTGGCTATTTTAGATGAGACTGATTCTGGTTTGGATATTGATGCGTTAACCATTGTCGCACAAGCTATCAATCAATTGCGCTCTCCTACTAATGCGATAATAGTCATTACCCATTACCAAAGGCTATTGGATCATGTGGTGCCAGATGTGGTACATATCTTTTATGAGGGGAAAATTATCCAATCTGGTGGGGCTATGCTTGCCAAACGGTTAGAAAAAGAAGGGTATGGCTGGATTACACAAACCACCTCATCTAATCACCTATGATCGCATTTAGAAATTGGTTGCAAAAAGCCTTTAAAACTTTTTCTGCCACTGATCCTTTCTATACAGAACGGCTAATTGCATTTAAAAAGCTTGATGATCCCACTTTTATAGCTAGCCAAAAAGAAAATTATAGAAACCTTCGGGAAATGCTTGCCTTATGCACCGATCAGCCTTACGATGTTCCTATACCTAGTCATCCTTTGCTACCGATAGCTGTTAGTAGTTATGGTGAGGCTACTCAGGCAACGACTTTAACTTTTATAGATGGTATCTATGCTTCCTCTGACCATCTGCATCCAGGTATTCAGCTGCAACGACTAGCAGATCTGCCACCGCTCAAACAGCAAGCCATATGGAGTAGCTGTGTAGCTGATATCGACTCAACAAATGATCTTTTTCTACTGTTGAACACGATGTTAGCTCAAGAAATCTACCTGCTAGAGCTAGCAACAGCTACTCAAGTAACCATTATCTTACAACATATTGTAACCCATACGGCCCCTCATATAGTACCCCAACTGATCCTGAAAATAGGCCAAGGCAGCCAAGTAACCCTAATAGAAAATTGGCATAACGTAGCCGGCAGCCTGCAGCCTTTTGTAAACCATTTTACCTATGTTTTTTTAGAAGAAAGAGCCCATCTGGCTTACCATACGCTCTATCCCGACCAGCCATGCCAAAGCAGTCTATTAGCCCATCAAGTCAATAATCTCCATTGTCATCAAAAGGCGCATAGCCACTTTACCCATCATAGCTTTGCTTTTGGAGCTACTAGGTTGCGTATCCATCTTAACGTTCAAATAAAGGGCCTGCATGCCCATACAGGCCTATATGGTCTATCTACCCTTGGTGCAAAGGAGCAAATAGCCCACCAGATCCAAGTGATCCACAGTGCGCCCCATAGCCTTAGTAAACAACATTACAAATCCATTTTGGGTGGTGCCTCAACCAGCAGCTTTAGTGGTAAAATTTACCTTACACCGGATGCACAACAAACTAATGGCTATCAAACTAACAATGTCCTGCTGCTATCTGATGAGGCGTACCATTACACCAAACCACAATTGGAAATTTATGCAGATGATGTCAAATGTTCCCATGGTGCAACCGCGGGACAGCTGGATGAAACCCAATTATTCTACTTGCAAACACGTGGCATAGCCGCTCCCTTAGCCAAAAGATTATTATTGGAAGCTTTCGGTAGCGAAATAATTCATTCCCTTTCTTTACCATCTTTACAAGATTATTTACGCGATCAGCTCATAGCAAAGCTTGTAAAATTGTAGTATCTTCGGTCTATTAACCTAGTCAACTGCTACTAATGTTTTCTCAGCGTCCTTTAGATATAGGCCAGGTTAGGTCTCTTTTTCCTATTCTCAATCAGCAAGTTTATAATAAGCCTCTGGTCTATTTTGACAATGCTGCTACGGTCCATAAGCCCCTTTCGGTTATAGATCGTGCCCGCCATTTCTATGAGCAAGATAATGCCAATATTCATCGTGGCGTTCATGCCTTAGCGGCTCGTTCTACAGCCTCCTTAGAGGCAACGCGTCTGGCCGTACAAAAATTTATAGATGCTCCCCAGGTAGAAGATATCGTTTTTACTTCTGGTACTACAGAGGGGATTAATTTAATTGCTGCTACTTATGGCAGGATGGTAGTCAGGGAAGGAGATGAAGTAATCATTTCTGAAATGGAGCATCATGCCAATCTTATTCCTTGGCAACTACTTTGTAAGCAGCAAAAAGCTGTTTTAAAATACATACCTGTAGATGATAAAGGGCAATTAGATCTAGCCCATTTCCCCCTTACCAGACGGACTAAGATCGTTGCATTGACTTATGTATCGAATACATTGGGAAGCATTAACCCAATTAAAACCATTATAGCGCAAGCACATGCAAAAGGCGCAATTGTAGTGATCGATGGGGCACAGGCAGTAGCCCATTTGCCTATTAGCGTTACCGATTTAGATTGTGACTTTTTTGTCTTTTCTGCCCATAAAATGTATGGTTTAACGGGGGTAGGTATTTTATATGGTAAAAAAAAGTGGCTAGAAGCGATGCCTCCTTATCAAACCGGTGGTGGAATGGTTCAACAAGTTAGCTTAACAGAGGTTCTCTATCAGGATCCACCTTATAAGTTTGAGGCAGGGACCCCTCCATTGGCTGCTATTATCTCTTTTGCAGAAGCACTCAAATTTATCTTAAGTGTAGGTTATGCCAAGCTAGCTGCTCATGAAGAACACTTGCTCCTCTATGCATTAGCGGGCTTAGCCCGCATACCAGAAGTACAATTAGTGGGTACCGCTGCCCACAAGGTACCCATTATTGCCTTTAACTTAACCCATATGCATCATTTAGATGTGGGGCTATTATTAGACGCCAAAGGTATTGCCCTCCGCACAGGCCATTGTTGTACCCAGCCCCTGATGAACAGATTGGGTATAGAAGGAGTAGTACGTATTTCTTTTGCAGTTTATAATACCATTGAAGAAATAGATCTATTTTTAGAGGCATTGCAAGAGATTATTGATAAAGGAAAGCGTTAGTATGGTAAAATTAGCTTATAAAACTATGGAACAACACCAAAATGAGATTATCGATGCCTGCGCTACCTTGTCTGGTGATCGAGTCGCCATGCTCGACTATTTCATTGATTTAGGCAATACATTAGCCCCCATAGATCCTTTATATAAAACGGATGCCTACTTGGTTCAAGGCTGTATGTCTAAAGTATGGCTGGCCGATACTTGTATAGAAGAACGGCTCTTTTTTCAAGCCGACAGCAATACGGCCATTACAAAAGGATTAATTAGCCTGTTATTAAAAATATGTTCTGGCCAATCCTTGCAAGCTATTGTAGAAGCCAAGCTCTATTTCATAGAAGCCATTGGGATTAGTTCGTTAATTGGCTTTCAGCGCGCTAGTGGATTGGCACATATGGTTAAAGCCCTTAAGATAAGGGCACTATCTAGACTTAGTGTAAGCAAATAATGGCTGATTTTAGCCTAGTTTAAGTATCCTATCGCATGAAAAACTATACTAAAAAGTTAGGCGTAGAGCCATCCAATCTAGCTAGCTCTGACACGCTTGCGGTAAATGCAAAATATCCCCCACATGCCTTAGATCTAGAAGAAGGTGTTTTGGGCGCATTGATGTTAGAAAAAGAAGCGCTGGTCAGTGTTATTGATCTCTTAAAACCTGAAAGTTTCTATAAAGAAGCCCATCAAGAAATCTATCGGGCCATTGTACGCTTGTTTAATGACTCAGAACCGATAGATATGCTAACGGTAGTTAATCAGTTACGTAAAGATGGCAAATTAGCTGCAGTAGGCGGCAGCTATTATGTCAGTTATCTAACGACTCGTATCAGTTCTTCGGCCAATATTGAATTTCATGCCAGAGCGATTCTAGAATATGCCATGCGCAGAAAGTTAATAGAGATCTCCACTATGGTTCAAAAACATGCCTATGATCCTACTATGGACGTTTTCAATACCTTAGATCGTACCGAACAGGCACTATTTGAAGTTTCAGATGGAAACATTCGCAAGAGTTATCTAGAAATGCGTTCTCTATTGGTAGAGGCTTTTGATAGTTTATCGAACCGTCGTACACGTGCCAATGGCCTTACTGGTATTCCTAGTGGTTTTACTGCTTTAGACCGGATTACCTCTGGTTGGCAAAAATTTGATTTGATTATTATTGCTGCCAGGCCTGGTATGGGAAAAACCGCTTTTGTACTCTCTGCTTTACGCAATGCAGCCATAGATTATAAGACCCCAGTAGCGATTTTTTCCTTAGAAATGGGTGCGTTGCAGTTAGTCAATCGGCTGATTTCAGCTGAAGCAGAACTAGCAGGTGAAAAAATCAAGCAAGGTAAATTGATGGACCATGAGTGGGAACAACTGCTTCATAAGACGGCTGCCCTCTCGAATGCTCCGATTTATGTAGACGATACCCCAGCACTCTCTGTCTTTGAATTACGAACCAAATGCAGAAGATTAAAAGCCAAACATGATATTCAACTGGTGGTTATTGACTACTTGCAACTGATGTCAGGCGATGCTAATAGAGGAGGAAGTAATCGTGAACAAGAGATTGCATCCATTTCACGTGCCCTTAAAAGCATTGCCAAAGAGTTGGACATTGCGGTAGTGGCACTCTCTCAGTTAAGCAGAGCGGTAGAAACACGTGGCGGCAGCAAACGGCCCCAGTTATCTGATTTACGGGAATCTGGTTCTATTGAACAAGATGCAGATCTAGTTTTATTTCTATATAGACCAGAATATTATGGCTTAACAGAAGATGAATCAGGTAATCCCACACAGGGGCTAGCAGAGGTTATTGTAGCTAAGCATCGAAATGGTGCATTAGATCAAGTTCATTTGCAATTTATGGGACGCTATATGAAATTTATGGATGGCCATATTCCTGCCGCTACTGGGCAACCGGAACAGTTTGTGATCCATTCTAGCAAAGCTAATAGCTTAGATCATTCATTGGAGCTGTTTTAAGCAGTAAAAAGGTACGGAAACTAACCCTTATCACTGAAAAAACAGAAGTAGCCGGATGTGCCGGCCTCAAACAAACCTGTTTTTTTTATTTCAACTGTAAGAGCCACTTTCTGGGTTTTTGTTCACCACTATGGCTTAT
>NZ_JAACGG010000146.1:0-747 GCF_022810525.1 Candidatus Cardinium sp. cByotN1 | reverse complement strand
ATTTTTTGCTTACTTTTTTACCAAAGTCGGGAACAGATTCATTTGAAAAGATATAAACAAACACTCAAATCAAATTATCGATATGGATACCCAAAAAGACAATAATTTTTCCTTTACCCTATTAGATGGGACTACTTTTTTTCTTGGTAGTGCCTTTGCTAAAGTCGTTTTAGTCGTCAATACTGCTTCGCGTTGTGGCTTTGCTCGTCAATTTGATGCCTTACAGAGGCTACATGATCGTTACCAGGCTAGTGGCTTTACGGTGCTTGGGGTATCTTCCCAAAGTTTTGGCAAACAAGAATCCGATGAGCCTTGTGATATAGCAGCAGCTATAAAAGCTAAGTGCAGTAACATTACCTTTCCTATTACACAGCTAACATCGGTTCGCGGAAAAGCTATTCATCCATTTTATGCATGGGCTGCTACACAAGTCTCTTTATTAGGTCGTCCAAAATGGAACTTCCATAAGTACTTGATTGGAAAAGATAGCGAATTGATCACATGGTTTGCTTCTTCAACAGATCCTTTGGCCCCCAAGGTAATAGAAGCCGTAGAGGCTGCACTAGTAAAGTAGCACGCTTTAGCCCATTTAGCCCTCACCAACAAAACGTGATGTATATCTAAAAAAAAAGTTTCCGTTCACCACTATGGCTTATGCTAGAAAAAAACGCGCCCTTTGAAAAAAGTGCGATCAGAAAGCGCAGTTTACAGATGAAAAGAAAAACAGTTGCCGGGATGGATTGCAGG
>NZ_JAACGG010000145.1:0-4553 GCF_022810525.1 Candidatus Cardinium sp. cByotN1 | reverse complement strand
ATCAAGAAAAAAGTAACAACAAAAATTCATTTTCTACTAATTGCGTCAACGCAAACCAAAGAGTTGCTAAATATAATCGAAGAAAAACCACAGTCGTGAACGGATACAAATACCTTTATTTCTTCAGCCTTAGCATTTTTGTTCAGCTTAGCTGTTCGCATTAGCTTTTATATTACTTTTTTATCAAAAAAAAGTATCACAGCAACTTTTTTTACTTTTTAATCACCAATGGGGCTATAGTTAGACTCATTTTTCTTCCTTCTAGTTTAGGTAGTTGTTCTGCTTTCCCATAGGCTTCTAATCCTTGGGAAAACCTAAGCAAAATCAACTCGCCTCTTTCTTTAAACATAATTTCTCTCCCTACAAATTTAACGCAAACTTTTACTTTAGCACCAGCTTGTAAAAAGTTAATGGCATGTTTTAACTTGAAGTCGAAGTCATGATCACTTGTATTGGGACCAAAACGAATTTCTTTTATAATGATTTTTTGGGCATTGCTTTTTATTTCCTTATGCTTTCTTTTTTGTAGGTATTTAAATTTAGCATAATCCATTACCCTACAAATAGGAAAGTCAGCTCCTTTGGCAATTTCCACTAAATCAAGTTCTTGCTTGGCCGCAATGGCTAAAGCTTCACGAATAGCATAAACACCAGTAACCACATTATCACCAACTAAACGGACTTCTGGTGCAGTAATGCGTTCGTTTACGTTATGGGCTTCTTTTATTATATTTTTCAAATGGCTAAATATTGATTATGGTCTGTGGTAGACAATCCGCTCAATTTAGCCAATAATTTTTTGGCTATGATTGTTAATATATAAATATCTAAACAATTTTTCAATAAAGTGTGTTGCACAATATGTTCTCTTTTGATAAGCTGTAAACCGATTTGTTGGTTCAGTATGGCTATCCTAAGTTTTTTGCGCTGCTTTAGTGCGCCTGCGCAATATTAAAAATAGTCCTGCTATTCCCCAAGGTAAGCTAAGCAACTGACCCATATTCAACCACATGTCGTTTTCAAATGCAACTTGATTTTCTTTATAACATTCGCAAAAGACACGAATGCAAGCGGCTGCTACTATAAGTGCACCAAATATACGACCAGGTGCTATGGTTTGACCTTTTCGATACCACCACAAAAGTAGGATAATAAAAACTAAGAAATAGGCAATGGATTCATAAAGTTGTGCCGGATGCCTTGGAATACCCCAAGTATAAACGGTAGCTTGATAATTCCCATCTTTTTTTTCTAGACTGTAGCATAGCGGGGTAGCATAGGTTTCATAAATGTTAGGTGCTTGGCTAAAATGAGCTTTTTGGACTAAGTGATTTTTTAAAGATTGCTCCAAGAAATTTTTAATCGCTTTTTCATCTGTCATAGTTTCTTTAAAAGCAATAACTAATGCAATAGGTTGGTAATTACTTTTTAGGGGTAGGATATCAGCTTTAGATGCTTTATCTATGATTAGATGGTCAATTTTAGTAGCATACCGCTTACATAAATCATCATGTAACTCTCTAACAAATACTACACCATAATTAACTCCAGTTGGTTTGCCAATGATTTCAGAATTCATAAAATTACCAATTCGAATCAGTGCACCACCTAAAGGAAATAGAATAGACAAATGGTCAGCAATCCATAAAAAAGTTAAAGAAGAAGAGCGATTTTTAAAATAGATACGGGGAGGAAAGAGAGAAATTTTAATTCGTTTTAGGTATAGAACAATAGCAAGTACCATGGCAATACCAGCTCCATGGCTGGCTAAACCACTGAAACCAGTTATTTTAAAGGTAGGAGAGAAGGTAACAGGTAAAAATATTTCTAAGAGGTGATGTTTGTAATAATTCCAGTCATAAAAGATGACGTGACCCAAACGAGCCCCTAGTAATACGCTCAGTACAATATAGTCTTTAACACGGTCGGCTTCTTCTCTTGGTTTACCCGCTTTGGTAAATATATGATACCAAAGCGGCAGACCGCCTAATACACCAGTAGCAAAAAGTAAGTTATACCAACGTAGGTTTAAAAATCCTTTAGTAAATAGTTCTGGGGATACATCCCATATAATAGTATTTGGCATAAGTATTTGGGTTAATAAAGTTGTGTAAAGCACGTTTTTTTAGCAGTGTCATACAGTTGATAAAGCGTATGATTAGCTATTTAATACCCAATCTACTAGTAAACGAACGCCAAATCCTGTCGCACCTGCATTATGGTATGACCAAGGTTTATCTGTCCAAACGGTACCAGCTATATCTAGATGTGCCCAAGCTGTTTTTTGAATAAATTGCTTTAAAAATAGAGCAGCAGTAATAGATCCACCACCTTTTTTGTTTCCTGTATTACGCATGTCAGCAATAATCGAATCCATACTTTGTAAGTAAGATGCTTCCAATGGCATTTGCCAAATTTTTTCACCTGTTCTTGGAGAAGCTGTCATAAGGCTATTAACCAGTTTTGAATCAGTGCTAAATAAACCGGCTATACGTGTGCCAAGTGCAACCATAATCGCTCCTGTTAAAGTAGCTAAATCGACAATTGCATCTACACCTAGCTTTTCTGCATAGACGAGTGCATCGGCTAGGGTAAGCCTTCCTTCGGCATCTGTGTTATCTATTTCAATGGTTTTACCATTAGAAGCCGTTACTACATCACCAGGCTTGGTGGCGCTGCCATTAATCATATTTTCTGTGGCAGCAATAATAAAATGGATCTCTTTATTCGGTTTAATAGCGCCAATAGCTTCTGCTGCACCTAGCATGGCTGCCGCACCACCCATATCAAATTTCATGAGCTCAATCTGGGCACTTCCTGTCTTTAAATTCAGCCCACCAGAATCAAAAGTAACTCCTTTGCCGATTAGGGCAATTTTTTTAAAATCAGATTGGTTATTAATTGATTTTGGTTTATAAGAAAGATGAATGAACTTGGGTGGTTGGCTAGAACCTTGGGTAACGGAAAGATAAGCGCCCATACCCAGTCGTTGGCAATCTTCTTTTTCTAGAATAGTAAGTTCCAAGCCATGTCTTTGGGCTATGTCAGTCGCTGTTTGAGCCAACATGGAAGGGGTTACATAATTGGCTGGCGCATTTACCAAGTCTCTTGCTAGGTTGGCCCCTGTTGTAATTTTTTGGGCTAGTTGAATGACTTGGTCATCTGCTTTGGCATTTAGCAGATATACTTTTTTAAGATAGGTGGTTGTGGTATCCTTTTTGGATTTAAAACGTTCATCTACATAAGCAGAAAGTAAGATACCTTCAGCAAAGGCTTTTAAATGGTTTTCGTCGGTTAATAATCCTATAAAATCGACAACTACGGATGGCGTATGTAACTGAACAGCTGTTCTGTAAACCGTAGCGGCTGCTTGTCGAATAGTTTCTTGGTCAATCACTTCTTGCTTACCTAAACCAATAAGCATCACTTTACCTATCGAGTGAAGCAAGTTGGCTGTCGCAGTGGTTCCTTGTTTCCCAGTAAACCTGGATTCTTTTATCAAAGGTGCTATGATCTCATGGTAAAAAGGTACACTAGTCAGATGGCTGGTATCAGGGGTAGTATCATGCTTTTCAAAGATACCAAATACATGACAGCTTTGTTCTACTTGTGAGGCTTGGCTGCTTAAAAATTGAAATTCTGGGTACCGCATAGTAAAATAAAATAATAATTGATTTTAAAAAAAAGACTTTTTGGGGTATTCTATTTGGCCCTATGGCAGGGCATGAAAAAAATAAGCAAAAAATTTATTTCACAACAAATCGATTAAATATAAGCATTTATTTATTAGCTGCTACAGGAGATTGTTGCAAAAAAAGCAAATGCTGCACCCATACCTTATAAGGGTAATTCATCCATATCTTTATTTTTAGGTGATTGATTGTGTGGTGTGTGATTGATGACTTGTACACCTTGGGACTTGGGTTTCCCACTACCTAATAATACAAATTGTTGGCCAACAATTTGTGTAATATATTTTTGGTTTCCATCTTTATCTGTATAGAGCCTATGATTTAACTTGCCTTCTATATATACTTGCCTACCCTTACTTAAATATTGGGCCGCAATTTCTGCATGGGGCGTCCAAAGGACTATATCGTGCCAATCTGTATGATTTATTTTGGTACCTTCTTTTGTTTTGTAACTATCATCTGTAGCTACCGTGAGTTGTACACGCATACGCCCACTTTCTAAGTGGCGTATTTCTGGATCTTTTCCTAGATAACCCAAAATAATCACTTTATTAACACTTGCCATATTGATTGTTAACAATGGGGAAAAATGCCTTTTTGTTTTAACTTCAATCTAAGCGATTAGGCGCTACTTTGCAAATAGCCTTTATGGTATAGTATTCATTTATCTAATGGCA
This sequence comes from Candidatus Cardinium sp. cByotN1, assembly GCF_022810525.1. NCBI lineage: Bacteria > Pseudomonadati > Bacteroidota > Cytophagia > Cytophagales > Amoebophilaceae > Candidatus Cardinium > Candidatus Cardinium sp. cByotN1. Next base: position 184 of record NZ_JAACGG010000145.1, on the reverse strand, counting down.
TAAATTGACGCAATCAATTGACTAACAAACTTTTATAGAAAAATTTTGTATCTGTTCCTGACACTGTTAAAAAATGAATTTTTTAAAGTTACTTTTTGCTTGATCAAAAAGTAGCCAAAAAAACAAGTGCTGATGAAAAAAAAGGCGCGATTTTTCCTAGCATAAGCCATTGGATGAGCGGAAA
>NZ_JAACGG010000144.1:0-674 GCF_022810525.1 Candidatus Cardinium sp. cByotN1 | reverse complement strand
GAAAAATTAATAGACCGATGGCTGGTTTCATGACATTTTGTAAGAATACGATTTCATTGGGGGACAAATACTTTGCCAGATTAAGATTTAAGATTAATCAATCTTACTAATTTGCTAGATTTTAGAATCGAATGAAAGACCTCAACTGAAATCTCAGTTTTGAGACTTTCTTCTACTACAACTATCTAACATCTCAACAGAAAGAATTTCTAGGATGAACGGAAAAGGAAGTTGTTGAGTTGGATAAAAGTTAGAAAAACTTTTACTTACTTTCGATAGCTGATTCTGTGATAACGAAATTCGAACAAAACAATAAACTGATACTGATGAATATTATATCACAACTTGATGAAAAGGTGCACATTATGATGATGTTCAATGTGGATGGAATGGAAAGTGGTGATAATCCAATGGAAAAAAGTCCAAAAATCACTAGAATAACGGTGGAAAAATTTTTCACCCTAAGCACTAGTAATTCTCGATGATAAATGGTCTGCTGAACTAATAAAAATCAGTAGCAACAGCAGCAACAGGCTAGCCGTGTGGTGACAACATTTCTCTCATCAGTCGGATAGGCGAAAAAGTTCCAACTTTAAATTTCGTTTACTCGAATTCTACTGATCAAATCCAGTTCTTCGTTGGAATCGTTTTTTCTTCCTCTCTCTCTCTCTCTC
>NZ_JAACGG010000143.1:0-4781 GCF_022810525.1 Candidatus Cardinium sp. cByotN1 | reverse complement strand
GTGTCAGGAACAGATACAAATGATTTTCTAATCCGCTAGTAAACAGCTATTTCAAAGACTACATTTTACGGAAAGTCCGCAATTGTTTATCGGCGGCCATCATATCTATGATATATAAAATATATTGAATACCCAATTATTATATATTTATTTAGCGCTATGGATGGCTATATAACCAATAATATACCCACTATGGATCTATAAGCTAATAACTAGCTTTTATATACCTTGTTAGCTGAATTTGCTCGATCTCTTTTGTAATTGTTTCTTTTAGCAGGTCTATACTTAGCCCCTTTGTTGCAGCAATAAAAACAGCCGGATAATGCATCATATTACGCCCATATGCCCCACTTCTTAAAACAGCTTCTATGGGCATATCTATGCCTTGGCTAGTGCTTGATAGGGTTTCTGTACTTTTTTTGATGATATCAACCTTGTTGAATACCAAAATAGTTGGCAAAGTTGCTGCGCCTATTTCTTGTAAGGTCTGGTTAACTAGACTGATTTGTTCTTGAAAACTATCGTGCGATGCATCTATTATATGCAAAAGCAAATCTGCTTCTTTAATTTCTGCTAGCGTAGACTTGAAACACGCTACCAAAGTATGCGGTAGTTTACGAATAAAGCCTACCGTATCAGTTAATAAAAAAGCCTTGTCATTTAATACTACCTTACGTACAGTAGCATCTACTGTAGCAAATAACTTATTATCAGCCAATATATCTGACTTGGATAGCAGCTTCATCAAAGTAGACTTTCCTACATTGGTATATCCTACCAATGCAACCCGGATCAAATCAACCCGTCCTTTACGCCTGGTAGTACATTGCTGTGCAATATTTGTTAACTTTTCACGCAGTTTGGTAATTTTATGTTGAATAATTCTTTTATCAGTTTCCAATTCTTTCTCACCAGGGCCACGCATACCCGCACTACCCCCTTTTTGACTTGAAAGATGGGTCCACATTCTAGTAAGTCGTGGTAATAAATATTGGTACTGTGCTAAGGCTACCTGTGTCCTGGCTTGTTTGGTTTGTGCACGCATAGAGAAGATATTAAGAATCAATAAGCTTCTATCTAAGATCTGACAGGAGAGTAATTTTTCCAGATTCCGAACTTGTGAGGGAGAAAGTTCATCGTCAAAAATGGCATAATCAATTTTTTCTTCCTTGATAAAAGCAGCTATTTCTTCTAGTTTTCCTTTACCTACAAAAGTAGCACCATGTGCATGGTCTAACTTTTGCATAAAGTTTCGCACAATTTTCAACCTCCAAGTATCTGCCAAAAAGGCTAGTTCTGTAAGATATTCTTCTGTTTTGGCTAAAGGTTGCCGGGGTGTAACCAGGGCTATAAGAATGGCCGTTTTGGCCTGGTCATTAACGATTACATTGGATGCATTAGGGTTGTGCGTTAACATAGTGGCTAGGCAGTTTATAAACTATAAAATACAAGCTACAATTTTAATAAAAAAATATTACAAAATAGCATCTAAAATGGCTAATTGCCTAACAATGTATGAGGCACAATCAAGTGAATTTTTAGTTTGATCCATTACTCCTAGTAAAAAATAACCATTTTATGCTAGTTTCTCGATTAACTTTTTATATTTACTTATCATAGAATAAAATAGCTGATAAAGTAGGCTTTTTTACAAAAGCAACAGGCAGCTTAAAGTAACCTTTAAAAGCCTATGACAGACAAAAAATCTAATGAATTTACTCTCTTACTCAACATATTCTGTAATTGAAATACCGCTTCGAGAATTATTAGATCTATGCTGTCAAGCCTTAGCCTTGGATATACCTAATAAACTAGAATGTCGTGCTATTGTTCAACAACTGCTGGCTTATTATTTGCAAGTTCATGCAACAGACTACATCCTAAATCCATTATGTACTATTGCACCTGCTATCCACATAAAGCTTTTAGATGCTATAGATAGATTAAAAAAGCAGGAGCCTATTCAATATGTTATTGGGTCCACTTATTTTGCTGGTAATTGCTTGAAGGTAACGCCTGCTGTACTCATCCCACGGCCAGAAACAGAGGAATGGGTAACATGTTTAATGCATCATCTTTCCGATCCCACTTCTATCCTAGATATAGGTACTGGTAGTGGTTGCATTGCTATTACGCTCAAACAGCACTTTCCCAAAGCGGTAGTAGAAGCTATTGATATAAGTAAAGCCGCGCTAGCTGTTGCTGCATATAATGCAGCCCAGATAGGGGTAAAAGTTCATTTTACAACAGCAGATATCCTAACGGATCCCCTTCCGGCATCTAGTTGGTCGTTAATTGTGAGCAATCCCCCCTATGTTCGCATGCAGGAAAAGCCTTTTATGCATGCAAATGTAGTAGACTATGAGCCTCATTTGGCTTTGTTTGTTCCAGATAATGATCCACTTATATTCCATAGGCGCATCATTCAACTTGCGGCGCTTCATTTGCGTACAAATGGTATACTTTGCTTAGAAATCAATGAGGCATTAGGCGAAAAGATTGTAGATTTACTACATCGCGCAAATTTTAAGCAAATAACTTTACATAAGGATATGCGTCAAAAAGAAAGATGGATTATGGCTGTTTCTGGACATAAACGTAGTACCTAAGTTTACATTTAAATATTGGTATATTAACTATGCAGTATGCACTAAAGATAACAACTTTATTAATTGTTACTGTTTTCTATACATTTTGTAGTGTTAGGACTTTTGGGGCCAATCGCCAAATGGATCGTGATGCGTTACGACTTCAAAAAGAAAACGTGGGTATGCCGCAAGAAACAAATGCTCCTGTAGAAAAAGAAGCTATCCAGGTAGCCAATGAAGCCTTACCTTTAGTCAAAGTGGCACATAAGGATGTTATGGACCTTTTGTATCTTTTTTTTGTTCCAAAACCGATGTATTTGCCTAGTTATATCCCTTTGTTACAGCAGGTTGGGATAAGAATAAATTGGGCTCAGTGTCTAAAGAATTGTTGGTCTATTGACCAAAAAAGTTATGGAGGAGGCGTTGACATTTATTTTTGTGGTCCGATACAGTTATCTATTGATGTGGGCTATCTAGCTGATCAACCTAAAAACATAATCTATGGTAATAAACTACCTTATACCTTGAAGGGTAGCTATGGTTTAGGGGGGCTTCTCTGCATGATGCATCCTAATCGTCTGACGAATGCGTATTGCGGGATAGGTTATGGTTACAGTCGATTTAACCTTATCTATGGTGATGATATAACTTCTTCTAACCCCTTTGTAGCCGGTTGGATAAAGCTACTTGGAGGCTCTGAACTTAGCTTAGTGCCTCAACTTTATGGAGGCATGCAACTGGGCATAGCCTATCTTATGCATGGTAAAAAAAATGATGATCGTCAAGTATCAAATTATACTATTCCAGGTTATGGAAAAGTAGCCAATAAAATAGAGTTCGATATAACATTATATCTAAAATGGAGTATCTCTTTCTTAGAAAAGAAAATAGTTCTTTAGGTTATATGATATAATCGTATCTGTTCACGACACTGGTAAAAAATGAATTTTTTAAAGCTACTTTTTGCTTGATCAAAAAGTAACCAAAAAATCAAGTGCTAATGAAAAAAGTGCGGGTTTTTTTACTAGCATAAGCCATAGTGGTGAACGGAAACATATAATCAGCGCAAGCCATAGAAACAGCCTTTTAATTAAAATGCTATGTCAAAATTAGCTGTTATTGATTTAGGTACCAATGTTATAAATCTTTTAGTAGGGGTAGTTGAACCAGAGAAGTATACCATACTTTATGAAGAAAAAATTACAAGAACTATTATTGAACAGCTTCCTTATGATATGCATATCTCATTAGAGGAACAAAAAAATATTGTCAATACTTTGGTCGCCATTAAAAAAAAGCTGGATATAGAGGGTGTTCAATTTATTACGGCCAAGGCTACAAGCCTTTTTCGGGATGCAGTTAATGCAGCTGATATCATCGAAGCGATTCATTTTGCAACAGATATTAAAGTAGACATTATTTCTGGCATAGAGGAAGCTAGGTTAATTTATCATGGTATCAGTTCTTGCTTTAATTTAACAGATTCAAATGGCTTAATCATTGATATAGGAGGTGGGAGTGTGGAGTGTATTATCTTTAACGATCTACAGCCACTATGGGAAAGAAGTTTTGAACTAGGGATACGTCGTGTTGCGGCTCAATTTACTTATAGTGATCCTATTACACCACTTCAAGTGGATCTTTTAGAAGACTATTATCGCAGGGCTTTGGCACCTCTTTTTGTTAGAACAAATCGTTATAGACCTGGTCAACTTATTGGAAGCTCTGGTGCTTTTCGGACATTATTGATGTTATACAAATGGCACTATGATCTTTCTGCTATTGAAACAAATAGTAATATAAAAAGAGTTTCTCAGGAGCAGTTTTTTAAAATTTATCAAGTTATCCAAACCACTCCTGTACATATTTGGGAAAAAGAACTTCCTATTGCACCTATTTTTTTAAAGCTTCTGCCATTATCAGTTAGCCTTATTAAGGTCATTTTGCAAACATGTGATTTACAAGAGATTATTATTTCAGATAATTCTCTAAGAACAGGATTGTTTATGCGAGAATGGGATCGTTTAAAAAACGAAAAGATTATTTAATCTTTTCCGCACCCCTATTTTGCAAATGGTTTCCGTTCACCACTATGGCTTATGCTAGAAAAAAAAACGCGCCCTTTGAAAAAAGTGCGATCAGAAAGCGCAGTTTACAGATGAAAAAAAACAGTTGCCGGGATGGATTGCAGAG
>NZ_JAACGG010000142.1:0-408 GCF_022810525.1 Candidatus Cardinium sp. cByotN1 | reverse complement strand
AGATAGATAGATAGATAGAAAGCTGTTGAGACGAGAGAGAATGAAATGAGAAAAATTCTGCCATCATCATTCCAGATATCGTGCAGACTTGAAAATTCGAATATACTTGCATCGATGCATACCAAAATGCTGCTAAAAGTTGAACGTGATTACAGACATGCAGCGATTGACAGTGAATTAAAAGAGTTATACAAGAGAGAGAGAGAGAAAGGTTTGAGTCATCATGGAGAGAGAAAAAAATTAGCATCATCATTTCGATAAGCATTTCGAATAAGTTGATTTCGATTTAAGAGGGAATACTTTTGCAATGGAGATAATTGATGGTATGTGAATAACAATTATTCAAAGAATTCACATACACATACACACAACTTTTGACCATAATATATATTTTTCGAAATCACTTAC
>NZ_JAACGG010000141.1:0-615 GCF_022810525.1 Candidatus Cardinium sp. cByotN1 | reverse complement strand
CCTTCAACATCCAGTTCAGCTGTTTTTCTATGTCAGCTATAATGGGCGCTTGCTGATCGCAACTATTTTACAAGGTGCATTTTTTATATATTATTATATATAATAATCAATTAAATATATCCCTTAAGTTGACGCCATTTCCTGAACAGATACAACAGATAGTTAGTTATTGTGCTGAATTTTAAACCAATATCATCAACTTGATAAATTTGTAGGCCATTGTCTTGCTATAACTTTTGCAAGTTTAATATTTTTTTCATAATCTAAGATCGGGAATATTCCTAGAATTTCCTTTACTGATGTGTTAGATATTGATTACTTTGCATCTTAACTATTACTCCATTAATCGCTAAGCTTGTTTTTGTATGGAACAAGTAAATCTTTTGTAGAAAATCTATACTGCATTTTTGAATGCTTTTTTGTTTGAAACCTGCTTAACGGGCCAGTTCTGTTTTTCTAGCTAACGGGCACTTTCTGCAACTATTTAAAGCCGGTTTGATTATTTATCCACTTCTTTATCAAAAAAACAGTGGGATAAAAAAGGCTTTTAACAAATGAGCCCATAAAAATATAAAAGTGCACAAATAATAACACTATCCATTCAATCCTATACAC
>NZ_JAACGG010000140.1:0-4723 GCF_022810525.1 Candidatus Cardinium sp. cByotN1 | reverse complement strand
TTTTTATATATTATTATATTTTAATAATCAATTAAATATATTCCTTAAGTTGACGCCATTTCCTGCACAGATACAATAGATAGTTAGTTATTGTGCTCTATGTTAGGCCAATACCCTCAACTTCAGAAATGGGTACCCCTATCAAGGGATCATTACATTTGTAAATCTAATAATTTTTTTATATTATAAAATAACGGGGAATATTCCTAGAATTTCCTTTACTGATGTGTTAGGTATTGATTACTTTGCATTTTAACTATTACTGCATTAATCGCTAAGCTTATTTTTCTATAGAACAAGTAAATCTATTGTAGAAAATCTATACTACATTTTTGTATGTTTTTTTATTTGAATCCCGCTTAGCGCGTACGTTCTGTTTTTCCAGCTGTAAAGGGCACTTTCCGCAACTATTTACAGTGGGTTTGATTATTTATCCACTTCTTTATCAAGAAAACAGTGGAATAAAAAAAGCTTTTAACAAATGAGCCCATAAAAATCTAAAAGTGAATAAATAATAATACCATCCATTCAATCCTATACACTCAACAATCACCAAAAATAACCCCTAAAGCTATAGTAAAAATGATCAGATTCATCTACTAGGTATACGATTGATCTACCAGAGAGCGAAATGATGTTACCATGCTAAGCTTAACTTAATCGCCAACACCATGTTATACTTAATGTTTAGGATTAGCCATCTAGCATTATTAGTGGGCCTTCTATTACCATCTTGTTTCAAGCTAAGAAAGTGCTATAGATGGAGCGACAGAGAAAGATATGATGGTAATAAATATAGTGGTACCAACCCAAGCACACCCGATCAGATACCTCATAATAGTCGAGAACTATCCAATAGATCCAATCAAACTTATACCTATGCTCAGATTTGCGTTTTAGGAGAACAAAGTCAAAAAAGACCTGGAGAACCTGATATAGACAACAACTCAAAAAACTTTCAACAAGAGATTCACTATCAATTAAATAATTATAGATCTTATGCAAGCATAGCAACCAATAATTATAATCATACCCTCAGAAAAAGCTATAGCCGAGACAATGTATATCCTTTCGTCTCTCTAAGATCAAAAAATTTAGCCCTAGAAGTCAATCAACTCAGCAAAGATCCTAACCGAAACGAAGACTCCTGTGAACAGTTGGCTAAAACTATAGCTAACATAGATTTACAAGAATTAGAATCGTTTAATGGACAAGGTTTATCCCTGCTAGTAAATGGATTTAGCAAATGGCCTCGGAACAAAATCATGCAACAAGCCTGTCAAAAAATGGCTGAATATATTAATGAATTTTATGAAAAGTTAACAACCTATCATCCTCAATCATTATCCTTATTAGTGAATGGATTTAGCAAATGGCCTGAGAATAAAATCATGCAAAAAGCTTGTGTAAAAATTGCTAAATACATCAAGGAAAATAATACACATCTCAACGAATTTACTCCACAAGAGTTAGCCAATCTAGTCAATGGGTTCTCTAAATTTAAGGATCAAAAAGAAAGTAAAGATGTCTGTCAAGAAATTGCTAAATACATCAAGGAAAAAATCAAGGAAAATAATAGATATCTAGAAACGTTTAATAAACAAGAATTAGCGAATCTAGTCAATGGGTTCTCTAAATTTAAGGATCAAAAAGAAAGCAAAGATGTCTGTCAAAAAACTGCTAAATACATCAATCAAAAAATCAAGGAAAATAATAGATATTTAGGATCGTTTGATCCACAAGCTTTAGCCACTCTAGTCAATGGTTTTTCTAAATTTAAGGACCAAGAAGATACCAAAAAAGTTTGTGTAAAAATTGCCAAATACATTAAGGAAAATAATACATACCTCGACGAATTTACTCCACAACAGTTAGCCAATCTAGTCAATGGGTTTGCTAAATGGAGCGAACAAGAAGACACTAAAAAAGCTTGTGTAAAAATTGCTAAATACATCAAGGAAAATAATACACATCTCAACGAATTTAAGCCACAAGAGTTAGCCACTCTAGTCAATGGTTTTTCTAAATTTAAGGACCAAGAAGATACCAAAAAAGCTTGTGTAAAAATTGCACAATACATCAAGAAAAATAATACATATCTTAACGAATTTAATTCACAAGACTTATCCAATCTAGTAAATGGATTTTCTAAATGGAGCGAACAAGAAGACACCCAAAAAGCTTGTGTAAAAATTGCCAAATACATCAAGGAAAATAATACATATCTCAACAAATTTACTCCACAACATCTAGCTAATCTGGTCAATGGGTTCGCTAAATGGACCGAACAAGAAGACACTAAACAAGCTTGTGTAAAAATTGCCAAATACATCAGGGAAAATAATACATATCTCAACAAATTTACTCCACAACAGTTAGCCAATCTAGTCAATGGGTTTGCTAAATGGAACGAACAAGAAGACACCAAATATGCTTGTCAACAAATCGCGCAATACATCAATCAAAAAATCAAGGAAAATAATAGCTATCTAGCATCTTTTGCCCCACAAGGCTTAGCCAATCTAGTAAATGGGTTTTCTAAATGGAGCGATCAAGCAGATACCAAAAAAGCCTGTCAACAAATTGCCAAATACATCAAGAAAAAAATCAAGGAAAATAATAACTATCTAGAAGCGTTTACTCCACAAAATTTAGCCAATCTAGTAAATGGGTTCGCTAAATGGAACCAACAAGAAAATACCCAAAATGCCTGTCAAGAAATTGCCAAATACATCAAGAAAAAAATCAAGAAAGAAAATAGCTATCTAGAACCGTTTACTCCACAAAATTTAGCCAATCTAGTAAATGGGTTCGCTAAATGGAGCGAACAAGAAAATACCCAAAATGCTTGTCAACAAATTGCCAAATACATCAATCAAAAAATCAAGGAAAATAATACATATCTAGAAGCGTTTGACTCACAAGGCTTAGCCAATCTAGTAAATGGGTTCGCTAAATGGAACCAACAAGAAAATACCCAAAATGCTTGTCAAGAAATTGCCAAATACATCAAGGAAAAAATCAAGGAAAATAATAACTATCTTAACGAATTTAATGCACAAGAGTTAGCCATTCTAGTCAATGGGTTCTCTAAATGGAAGGATCAAGTAAACACCAAAGATGCCTGTCAAAAAATTGCTAAATACATTAATCAAAAAATCAAGGAAAATAATAACTATCTTAACGAATTTAATGCACAAGAGTTAGCCATTCTAGTCAATGGGTTTTCTAAATGGAGCGAACAAGCAAATACCCAAAATGCTTGTCAAGAAATTGCCAAATACATCAATCAAAAAATCAAGGAAAATAATAGCTATCTTAACGAATTTAATGCACAAAATTTAGCCAATCTAGTAAATGGGTTCGCTAAATGGAAGGATCAAGTAAACACCAAAGATGCCTGTCAAGAAATTGCCAAATACATCAAGGAAAAAATCAAGGAAAATAATAACTATCTTAACGGATTTAATCCACAAGGCTTAGCCAATCTAGTAAATGGGTTCGCTAAATGGAAGGATCAAGCAAACACAAAAGATGCTTGTCAACAAATTGCTAAATACATCAAGGAAAAAATCAAGGAAAATAATACATATCTAGAAGCGTTTGACTCACAAGGCTTAGCCAATCTAGTAAATGGGTTCGCTAAATGGAACCAACAAGCAAATACCCAAAATGCTTGTTCAAAAATTGCGGAATACATCAATCAAAAAATCAAGGAAAATAATAGCTATCTAGAAGCGTTTAATCCACAAGATTTATCCACTCTAGTCAATGGGTTCTCTAAATGGAACCAACAAGAAAATACCCAAAATGCTTGTCAAGAAATTGCCAAATACATCAATCAAAAGACCAATCAAGATGATACATATCTTAACGGATTTAATCCACAAGGCTTATCCAATCTAGTCAATGGGCTTTCTAAATGGCAGGACCAAGCAGATAGTAAAGATGGCTGTTTACATATTGCTGCGCATATAATCAAGGAACAATTAATTTTTGATGCTGCTACCGTTCAAGACCTTGTTGAATTAATTGCTTCCTTTTCTAGGTTTTTGTGTATAGATCATAGTAATTTATTACCTGCATCGGATCATACCCCAAACGATATATTTTTAGCAGTATTGGATTTTCTTGGCCGGCAAGCTGATTGGGATACAACCCTGAGCCAAGCCGCTATTTTACCTGTTAGCCGTTTATTGAAAGCCTGTTGCAGACTTATAGCTGACTCTAAATTAAGGATATACACGGAGGTTGTGCCTTGTTTAGTTAAACGGATTCAAACACTGGTAGCAGATGCAACAATTTTGCAAACAACCAATCTAGAAACATTGGGTAATTTATGCATGGGCCTATATCAGCTTACTGATTCAAAAGATTTTGAAAAAGATAGCGGTGCTATGTATCAACTATTAATCAATTTATTCAATTCTGTTAAGCAAAAGGCTGATTTATACATAAGCTATAAACAAAAAAAGGGTTCAGATGCAGAAGCTTACCATACTAGTTATGAAGCATTTACCTATTATCAGTTGATTAAAGTGTATAGTCTATTTTTACGGCCAGTTGGTAATAAAAAAACAAATAAAAAAATAGCCATAAAAGCGGATACAATAAAAACAATACATGCATGGATTGAAAAAACCTTTCAAGACTATGCTGATGGATGGATAGCATTTTCTTCTAAGAGTTTGAATTTAATGTCTAAGGTTGATGCCAGTCTAGC
>NZ_JAACGG010000014.1:0-4418 GCF_022810525.1 Candidatus Cardinium sp. cByotN1 | reverse complement strand
GAAAAACAGCTGCAATGGATTTTGCAGGGTGGATTCTGTTTTTCCAGCTGTAAGGGGTTCTTTCCGCAACTTTTTACTAGGGCTTGATTTTTTGCTTACTTTTTTATCAAGAAAAAAGTAAGATAAAAAAAACTTATAATCAAATAAAAATAATTAAAAATTCCTTAAGTTAACGCCATTGTCCATTCACGACTATGGCAGAAAAAAGTGTTTGCTCTAGTTGTTTACTAAAATTTGGAACAAATTTTGAGCGATTGCGCTAAAAAGTTGTCCTATAATCATACCGAAAAAATGCCGAAAATCAAATTTTAGTCATAGTCGTGAACGGACACAGATGATCTTACCAGTTGAATTTGCATAGGATTCTGCATCGGTATTTCTAGAATAAGATTTATCCTCTTCTGTATCGCTAAACTCCTATAGTTAAGTAGACTCCTGGTATCCTGAATCATTAGAACATTCTGAATGAATTGAATTGGTATCAGAGTCTGCATAGTTAGAGTCCGATAGTGAACAAGACTCCTGGTATCCTGAATCATTGGAATATACTGAGTGAATTGAACTCGTCTCAGATTGTGAATTGGTTGAATTCGTATGAGATTCTGAATTATTTTGATTAGCTTCCTCTTTTGTAGAGGTGTTAGTGTTCCAGTTAATTTTAAGGTAATCATCGAAATCTTCCAACAAATTCATATAAGGTCTAAAGTTATTTTTTTCTCTCCATTTAAGTCCCTTAGAAGTCATATCAAGTACCTCATTGTTCCACTTAAGTACGTCATCGCTCCATATTATAACCTCATTAAGTTTACTCATTAATAGATCTAATCTCTTGTACATTAATTTTTTTATTTTTTCTATAATCTTTAATAACAATTTTGGATCTTTATTTATATTTTGTGTTGATTTAGATCTATTTATTTCTTTATCAAGTATTTTACAAGCATTGTATATCAATTCGATGTTTATTTTTTTATGTTGTTCATCTTGTGTGGACAAAAGCATGTTAGAACTCTCAATTACAAACTTATCAATACTGTTTTTTAATAATGAACATTCGTCTTCTATGTTTTTCTGTCGTTCTTTTATAGATGTTAGTAACATTTCTGAGCTTGTAATTTCATTTGGTTTTACCAAAGTAAAACTACAGATTTTACAAAGTGCTTTGTAGATATTTTTCAATTTTTTTTCAGAATCTTTTAGGGAAAAATCTTTATTCTTAACTTTTTTTTCCAGCCTATTTTTTGTTTTTGTAAAGGTTCTAGGACAGCAATCTTCTATAATAGCACAGTAATTGTTGATAATCTGAGTAACCATTTCTTGCCACTCATTCACGGATTTCAGGTTAGTTTTCCATTTAGCTTTCCGTTCAATGCAATTCATGTTTACAAGCTGATGAATGTTTTGTAGTGCTTTATGTTTATCTGTCTTTTTCGGATCATTCATGGTAATGGCTTGAACAAGGAGATCGCAAAAATTGTGTATCTTTTTTATTAGCCTATTTTTTTTTTGTTTGTCTTCTATAATAGAAATTTGATATGACCTATCATCAGCATCGAAATTGCGTTTCGTTACCTTATTCAACTCTAATTTATTATTAGGTGTAAATTTGTATGTTAAATCCAGTTCACTCTTACTTTGCATTGCATTACACCCAAGTAAATGAACGAATAAACTACCAGATAACGTGATTGCTACCGGAAATTTATTTTTTGAGAAAAAACCCTTGCTTATTGATTTATTTTTGTTATTTGTCATAAATGTAGTTGGTTTCAATTATAGTTTAGTTTAATCGATGCTATGGATTGTCTCCTAATCCATAGCTTTTATTATAAGCATATAGCTGCATGCTTATAATCGTTTCTTCTGAACCTGCCATTCATATTTTACTTATTTATCAATAAAAAAGCAAGTTAAAATATGCTTAAATCTTAAAAGTAGGCCAATAGATTAACCAGTTATCAGTAACCTAAAAGACTTTGCAAGTTTATTTAATTCTAAGCAAGAATTACAAATTATATAGAGGTATTCATTCAATCCACTAGTACAAAGCAATTTTTATCCCCCTTTTTGATCAAGCAAAAAGGAGACCACTTGCTGATTGCAACTATTTTACAAGGGGTGCTTTTTTTTGTACGTGGTCCTGCCAAAATAGTGCATGGATAGGTTACAATAGCTGATTATTAGTTATGTGATTGGCAATAACTCTACTATACAAAACGTTGCCGGAATACTTCGTATAGTACGATACCAGCTGCCACAGAAACATTAAAAGAAGCAATAGGGCCTTGCATAGGAATGCAAATATGATCGCTAACTAATCTTAAATGTTTGGGCGCTATGCCATGCTCTTCACCTCCTAAGATAATGGCAATAGGCAGTTTTAGGTCTACTTTATATACTGGTTGCGCAGCTTCTGCATGGCAAGCCAATAGGGTTAATCCACTTTCTTGTAAAAAACGCAAGGCTTTACTTAAGTCAGCTACTCGACAAATCGGTAATGTGGCTAGTGCACCGGCTGACGTTTTCATGGCTGCGCCAGCTAAGCCAGCACTACCTTGTGTAGGCAATACCAACGCATTAACACCCATACAAAGTGCAGTACGAGCAATGGCCCCTATATTGTGTACATCTGTTAGGCCGTCTAATACGACTATTAAAGGAACTTTAGCCTGCTCAAAGGTAGTTTGTACCACCCAGTCTAAAGGAGCAAAAACAATAGGTGATAGGATTGCTACAACACCTTGATGATTGCCACGAGCCATGCGATTCAATTTCTCAATGGGTACATAGCTAAAAGGAATTTCATGTTTGCGCACCAGGTTGTATAACGATTTGGTCAAGACTGTTTTATTTTTTTTTTCAAAAAAAACTTTTTCAATCGTTTGGCCAGCTAATATGGTTTCCATAACTGCTCTGCAACCAAAAATCAAGCTTGAGGGAGTATGTGTTGCTTTTTCACTAAATGAAGACATAATAATAGAGCAATTTGCATGTTAGATTTTTGCTTGACGAAAAATATAGCTAAAAAACAAGGAGATAGTTAAGAAAGGAGAGCAAGTTGCGGGGATAGGACTCGAACCTATGACCTTCGGGTTATGAGCCCGACGAGCTACCAACTGCTCCACCCCGCGGTAAATTTTTCAAAGAATCAAGCGTAAAAGATTATCTGTATAATGACTTGAATTATTACAAATTTATATGTTTTTTTGTAACATTGCAAATATATTATTCTTATGCACCAACATACAAGCAATTATAAAGCTGGTTTTGTAGCGATTTTTGGTAAACCAAATGCTGGTAAATCTACCTTAATGAACCTATTAGTAGGTGAACAACTAGCCATTACCCATTCAAAAGCACAAACCACACGCCACAAGCTCTATGGAATCGTTTCTGAAAAGAACTTTCAAATTATTTATATAGATACACCGGGTTTAATTACCCCTGCTTATCCGCTACAAGCGGCTATGATGGAAGCTGTAAAAGTAGCTTGTGCAGATGCCGATATCCTTATCTGGTTAGTAGATGTACAAGACCTAGAAGTGATTCCGTGGCTTGATGAAAACGGTACTGAAAAACCAATTATATTGGTATTGAACAAAGTTGATTTAATCAAAGCTAATCAACTTAATCAAGCAATAGCTTATTGGCAGCACTATAAGCCAGGAATAACGATTGTACCTATATCAGCTATAAAAAATGAAAACATCGATCAACTCATTCAACATATTATTAAATCGTTACCCAATCACCCTCCTTATTATCCAGAAGCAACCTTAACAGACAAGTCTGAGCGTTTTTTTGTACAAGAAATCATACGTAACAAAATCCTAGACCAATACCGCCAAGAAATACCTTACAGTGTAGAAATAGTGGTCGATGATTTTAAGGAAAGAGAAAACCTGATTACAATTCGATCGATTATACATGTAGAACGGCAAACCCAAAAAGGGATTTTGATTGGTCAAAGAGGAGATGCGCTAAAAAAGTTAGGTATAGCTGCTAGGGAAGCATTGGAAAAGTTTTTCCAGAAGAAAATATTTCTAGAACAACGTGTAAAAGTTACCCCAAACTGGCGTAAAAATGGATTACTATTGGCCAGATTTGGTTATCCAAATATCCCCCAAAATAAAAAGAGGAATTAAGTCTAAGTGAATTAGAAATTTTGTATAAGCTAAAAACATTAGTAATCTACAAAATGAAGCAGTTGCAGTAGAAAAATCACCAACCATATTTTAAATCTTAAGCAGTTTCCGTTCACCTAATGGCGTCAACTTAAGGAATTTTTAATTACTTTTACTTGATTATAAGTTTTTTTTCTCTTACTTTTTTATCAAGAAAAAAGGCATCTATTCACCACTATGGTCAAGGGCTAGCTAAAACTAAATAAAAATGCGCCCTTATAAAAAGTTGTGAGT
>NZ_JAACGG010000139.1:0-7719 GCF_022810525.1 Candidatus Cardinium sp. cByotN1 | reverse complement strand
ACCTCTCTGCAATCCATCTCGGCAACTGTTTTTCTTTTCATCTGTAAACTGCGCTTTCTGATCGCACTTTTTTCAAAGGGCGCGTTTTTTTTCTAGCATAAGCCATAGTGGTGAACGGAAACAGGAAAAAGTGGGATAAAAACTACTGCGTACCAGGGACTAAATGAAGGCTATTATATTTGAAAATCAATAAAGTATAGCTATTAAGTGGACGCCATTTCCTGAACAGATAGGTTATTTTTAACTATCTATTCACCACTGTGTTAGGACTACGCACAAAAGAATTTAATCATTAAGTGAATAAGTAAAAATCTATACCTAATTCATTGAATAATCCAAATAGTTCATTGTGTAGCTCTACACGGTATTGACTAGAAAGAGTTGGAATCGTGATTTGGGCTTCATGATCTGTAATAGATATCTTTATAAAGGCTTTACCCGGATAACGTTTGACGGAAGATTCCAACTCATTGACCAACAAAGGTGTGATATGGTCTTCATTTAGCTTTAAATGAACCCCTTTTCCTATTCTTTCTCGTACCTCTTCTAATAAGTTAATCGTTTGCGGTTTAAAGGTTTGTGTGGTTTGGTTCCCATAACGGACAGCTACATTGCCTGTCAAGAAAAGTAATTTACCCACCTCTAATAGATGTTTGTATTTTAAGTAATCTTCGCCAAAAAGCGCAAAGTTTAGTGAGCCATGGTAATCATCTAATGTAACTAAAGCAAAGGGGTTTCCTTTGCTATTTTGTTTAATCGTACAATCGGTAAGTATGCCCGCTATGGTTACTGCTTTTCGACTAGCAGCTAATATATTTTGTGTGGTTACATTGCAAAAACTTTTGATATCCAATTTAAATGCATCCAATGGATGACCAGAAATATAAAAACCAACGAGCTCTTTCTCTATACGCAGTTGCTCCAATGGATCATAAGGAGAACAATCTACGGCTTCTGGCTTTTTGATTTGACTGTAAGAGCTAGCTCCAAATAGCGATTGAAGCGCTTCTGTTCGCTCTTTTTGAAGACGATTACGGTATTGTATTACTTTTTCTATAAAGCTGCTGCCCGATGCTTCATAGACATACTGCCTTCTATGTAGTCCCTCAAACGTATCAAAAGCACCCGATAAAGCAAGCGCTTCCATAGTTTTCTTGTTGACGCTTTTGAGTTGGAGTGACTCGACGAAATCAAAAATATCTTTAAAAGTACCTTTTTCTTTTCTTGCTTCTATAATGGCTGTAACAGCTGCTTCACCAGCTCCTTTAATCGCACCTAGACCAAACCTGATTGCTTTATCTAGCCCAGGACTAAAATTTACTTGGCTTTGATTGATATCAGGGCCCAATACAGATAGCCCTTGCTGACGACTTTCTTCCATAAAGAAAGCAATCTTTTCAATATCTCCCTGATTATGTGTCAATACTGCAGCCATATATTCGGTAGGGTAGTGGGCCTTTAAATAAGCGGTTTGGTAGGCAATCAGAGAGTAGGCTGCGGCATGCGAACGATTGAAACCGTACTGGGCAAATTTTTCCATGATCTCAAAAACAGCTAATGCTTTTTCTTTAGGCACTTGATGTTTTTCAGCGGCACCTGTTACAAAAATATCACGTTGCTTGGCCATTTCTGTTGCATTTTTTTTACCCATAGCCTTACGCAATAAATCGGCACCCGCTAGGGTATAGCCTGCCATGGCTTGTGCCGTTTGTATGATTTGTTCTTGGTAAATCATAATGCCATAAGTGGGCTTTAGAATGGCTTCTAAAAGGGGATGGGGATATTCAATCGCTTCTTTGCCATGTTTACGGGCAATAAAATTAGGAATAAACTGCATAGGACCTGGTCTATAGAGGGAATTCATCGCAATCAGCTCTTCCATCGTAGTGGGTTGCAGTTTAATCAGCCATTGACGCATACCCTCTGACTCAAATTGAAAGGTTCCTTTGGTATTACCCGCTTGGTATAACTTAAAAGTAATGGAGTCATCTAATGGAATGTTATCTATATCTATGGTAATGGCTCTGTTTGCCTTAATCAATAGGAGTGCATCCTTAATAATACTTAGCGTCTTTAAACCCAAAAAGTCCATTTTTAACATGCCCGTCTTTTCCAGTACCGATCCGTCATATTGGGTAACCAATAGGTCAGAATTTTTATCTGTTTTAAGAGGGATATGTTCTACAATATCGTTGGGTGCGATGATGATGCCAGCTGCATGAATACCTGTATGCCGCACCAATCCCTCTAATTTTTCAGCTAAATCTAATACTTTACCTTCTGGGGTAGTCAGGGCTTTTTTGATTTCAGCTAGTTCTTTTACCTCCTCAAAGGCTTCTGATAAGGTAATGCCTAATTTATCTGGGATCAACTTAGTCATATAGTTGGCCCGTGCCAAGGGAACGCCCAACACACGCGCCACATCACGTATGGCCGATTTAGCAGCCATGCTACCAAAGGTAATAATGGAGGCTACTTGGTTACGACCATATTTTTGAATTACATAATCAATGACCTTTTTACGACCCTCATCGTCAAAGTCTACATCTATATCGGGCATAGAGACCCGTTCTGGATTCAAAAAGCGTTCAAAGAGTAGGTTATAGCGCAGAGGATCTATTTTGGTAATCCCTATACAAAAAGCTACCAAAGAGCCTGCTACTGAGCCTCTGCCTGGCCCTACGATGACCCCTAATTGCACAGCTGCTTTAATAAAGTCTTGTACAATTAAAAAATAACCAGCAAATCCGGTTTGGGCAATAATGGCCAATTCGTAGTTTAATCTACTTTCTACTTCGCTAGAAATAGTAGCATACTTGGCTTGGGCTCCCGAAAAAGCCAAATGGCTAAGATAGAGATTGGGATCTGAAAATCCACTAGGAAGTTGAAAAATAGGTAGCAGCACATCACGGGCTAAAGAGGGTATTTCTATTTTGGCTATTAATTCTAGGGTATTCGAAATAGCTGCTGGGACATCTGCAAAAAGCAGAGCCATCTCTTCTGGGGATTTTAAAAAGAATTGATCGTTGCTAAAACGCATCCGATTGGGATCGTTGTAGTCTTTTCCCGTTTGTAAACAGAGTAATACGTCTTGGGCCAGACTGTCCTCTTGGGCAATGTAGTGGACATCATTGGTAGCAATGACTTTTACCTTATATTTTTCAGCCCAACGGAGTAATATGGCATTACAAATTTCTTGTTCTTCAATACCATGCCTTTGGAGTTCGATATAATAATCTTCACCAAATAGTGCCAACCATTCTAAAAATAGCTTTTCTGCAGCTTTTTCGCCATGTCGAATAATGGTTTTAGGAATCTCTGCACCTAAGCAACAGGTGGTGGCGATTAGCCCTTCTTTGTATTGTTTGAGTAAAGCTTTGTCAATTCGTGGTTTATAATAATAGCCTTCTAAAAAGCCTAGCGAACATAGTTTGGTAATGTTGTGATAGCCTATGGCATTTTTAGCCAGTAACAACTGGTGGTAACGGGTTTTATCTTTATGGTCGTGGCGATCGGGTGCCATGTAGAATTCGCATCCTATAATCGGTTTTACGCCTTGCTTGGCTGCTGCGGCTACAAAATGGGGTACCCCAAACATATTGCCATGGTCTGTAATGGCTAATGCATCCATGCCTAGCTGCTTGTTAGCCGCTACTAAACGTTCTACCTTGGCTGCGCCATCTAACAGGGAATATTCTGTATGGCAATGTAAATGGCAAAAGTTGTGCATGGTTAAAGAGGGTTATAGGCTGATTGTGCTATTCCATTTTATTTATTCTGGGTTTGCGCTTGGAGTTATTATAGCGTGCATCTTCTTTTTTGTTTCTAGGGTGATTTTTTGAATCTCTTCTCCTAAACTATGGCGCATTATTTCATTTATTTTTTGGCTTTCTTGTAACTCGCTCTGCAATAACTGTACAAAATTTTTCAAATGAGGCTCGTAGTATTTTTTTTCTTGCGCTGAGCACTCAAGAAATGCATTTTCCATTTTTTGATAAAAAGCTAAAGAATAATTCTGATTTTCTCGTGCTCTTACACGATGTTCATGGTTTGCAAGTTTAAGACCATCTTCGATAAGCTTGTATTGCTCTTTAATCACATTAATAAGTTGCTGAAATATAGGTTGGGATGGATTAATTTCTATCTTTATCTGGTTAGCATTATCTGCGCTCATCATGGCTGTTGCTTTCTGACCAAGGAGCCCTAACTTTTCTTGATAAACCTCATGAATATCTTTCACCAGCTCTGCTTGCGCTTGTATGGAATCGGCTAGAGCCTTGAGCTGCTTAAAAGGCAATTTAAGTCTCTTTTTGTCTATTGCATAAAGTCTGTCCCATTCAGCTTTTATTAACTGCTCAATCTGATCCTCGGATAGTCTTTGTTCGGGTGATGGCGTTTCTGTTTGGCTACGTAATTGTGTTTCGTATTGGTTAATAGTCTCTTTTCTCTTTGTTTCAAAAATTTTTTTAATTTCTTCTTTACTGGAATCCTCGGACTCTGTTCCAGCCGTAGGGTAAGGTGGTGCCGAAGGGGTAGGCATAAACGGCTGCTCAAGGAGATTTATCTGCGGTTTTTCATCATTTTCATCATTTTCATCATTTTCAGGTGACTCTGTCTGAGCGGTAGAGATGACCGGCTGCT
This sequence comes from Candidatus Cardinium sp. cByotN1, assembly GCF_022810525.1. Taxonomy (NCBI): domain Bacteria; kingdom Pseudomonadati; phylum Bacteroidota; class Cytophagia; order Cytophagales; family Amoebophilaceae; genus Candidatus Cardinium; species Candidatus Cardinium sp. cByotN1. The sequence continues at coordinate 3,078 of NZ_JAACGG010000139.1, read as the reverse complement.
GAATAAGACTTTCTACTTTAGGGCTTTCCGTAGGTGATTTATCTTTATTAGATGAACACTTACATCCTTGGGAGAAGACTGTAGTTAAACAAAATAAAGCGAGGATTTTACACAAATTTTTTATGTAACGCATGAGCTTAAAATTAAAAATAAGGCAAGGTTAAATAGATGGTGAGCCATTACCTTGAATTGCCTTGAATGAACGTATAACCATATAACTATACGTATCATAATAAAAAACGAAAGACAGAAATTTATGATAGAACTTCTTGGAATTACCTACAGCCACTTAGATTACAACCTCTTTTATTAAAAAAAGGTTTGAGAGACTAATTGGCAAAAAAAAAGATTGGCTAAAACTTTAAATCAATAAAGAAGTCAGGGTGAAAGTACATCCATGCCCAGCTGCTTGTTAGCCGCCATTAAATGTTCTAGCTTGGTTGTACTATAGAGCAGAGAATATGCTGTATGTCAATGTAAATAGCAAAAGCTCTGAAATTGAATAAAATATAGGTTATACTAGTCTAAATCTGGTTCTATCATCTGTTGTTTCTCTTCTGTCTTTTCTATGATGGATTCTTCAATCTTCTGAAGTATTTCCGCTTGTTTTTTTGCTGTTTCTAGCTTGACTTGTTGAATCTCTTTTACTATAGAATCGGGTATGAGCTGCTTAATGGCTTTTGTTTCCTCTAGGTTGCTCTTGCATAAATTTACCAAGTTGTTCAAAGAAGTTTGGAGGGCTTGTTTGTCTTCAGCTGAACATTGAAGGAATACTGTTTGCAGCACTTTACAACCAGACACAAGAATATTGTTCTGCACTTGGAGGAAGTAAAGACTTATATTATCTTTAGGGTCTATATAATCTCGTGCAATTGCAGATTGCTTTTGACATACCTCAATAAGGTTTTTTAAACTAGGTTCAGATATACTAGCTTCTATTTGAAGGTCTTTTTTGTCACCCTTTTCTAAAAGATTGTTCAACTGTGTTTCAGTTTCAGTTTCAGCTTCACTTATATCTTTTTGTAGCTTTTCTTTCCTTTCCATGGAAGCATATAGCCCCTGTTGCTTATCAGGAGGTAGTTTAAGCAATTTTGCTTTTAACTTAGCAATTCCATCATTGGTAATTTTTACCAATTCTTCGATTTGGTGCTTAGGTACTCCTGCTTTAGATAATTCTTCTTTGAATTTATCCATATTTTGATTTTGTTGCTCAGGTATTTTATACGTTTCTTGAACATTTTCTTGACTAGTATGCTGGTTTACTATTGAATTAGTAGATTTAGGTGGTGTGGCAGGGGTAGATATAAGCTTTTGCGCAAGTAGGTCTACTTCTTTATTTTTTAGCTCGTTTTCTGGCTTTTTATAATCGTTGTCTTTAGTATTTTCTACAGATACTTTATTATCTTTTTTATCATTTTGTGGGCCTGTTTGGTTAGGATTCGGCAATAGTGACCTGGAGGGACTTGGAGACATAGATTTGTTTTTATTAGAAGAAACCCTCCAAAAACATCCCTGACAAAAGACTATAGCTAAGCAAAATAAGGCAGAACGCTTAAACCAATTGATTATGTAAATCATAAACTTAAAATTAAAAATATAGATCATTACCAATCACCTTAAATGGGTGTGGACTCAGTGCTGTGGCAAGGTGATGCAGCAAAAGCAAAAACGTCACCTTGATAGGTACAATTGAGGCCAAAAAGCACTCTTTACAGCTGGAAAAACAGCATCGCTACCTTAGCCTCTATCTTAACTTTTCTTTTACTTCATCTGTAAGGGGTACTTTTCGCAACTCTGTATCAGAACTTGGTTTCTTGTTTACTTTTTTATCAAGCAAAAAGTAAGCTAAAAAAGCTTTTTACCCCATAATAATGGGTGAAAGACGGGATTCGAACCCGCGACCCTTGGTACCACAAACCAATGCTCTAACCAGCTGAGCTACATTCACCATAAAACTAGACCTATAGCCTTGATAGGGCAATAGAAAAAAGGCTACACAAATATAAAATAAAAAAGTGAATTGTATAAGCTATCTTTCCAGAATTTGATCAAAAAAAGGGTTTTTTGGCTGTTATGCTATGCCACCTCTGCAGCCTTTCTGCTGATGGCAATTTTTATAAGGAGTATTTTTTAGTTGTAGGTCTACCACAGTGCTGCACTGGGATAAATAGCACGAGCTGCAACAATTTGCTTCCTGGCTGTTGCTTGATGAAGTTGCTTGGTAAGCTTATTTACCATCTGAACCTTTTAGATCCTCCATAGATGCTTTAGATGCTGATACATCAGTTCGAATTTCTTGTGCGATTTTTTTTAGGGTTTGCATCCCTTTACGAACTCTTGTGCCAGCTGCTTTATTGTCCTTCTCATAGAACTTATGAAACTCATCCTCTAATGAGAGTATCAATGTTTTTAATTCTTCAAATCGGTTCATGATCATTAAATTATATAATGGCTATTTTTTATTACTAGATTATTTTTACTGTTTCAAAAGGCTACTATTTGCTTTTCTGGTTATTAATCTAATAAATTTTTATCAAATTATTCTGATCTACCTTGATAATTTTTGTCTGCGTTTAGAGCAGTCGTAAGTATTTGGTAATGTATAGATACGAGTCAAAATATGAAATTTTATTTCTATGATCTTTACATTTATAGTTTTCAGGTATATCATCCTCATAATATTCATCATCACTCGTCACTCGAATGAAGGTTAGCCCTTTCCTGATTAACCTAATCGTTAATTTCAGCTAACGCATCATCAGATAAAGGAATACAAAACTATTCATCATTAGACAAATATGTAATATTATAGATTTCTTTTTTATATGCATTACATTTATTTAGTAGACTTTTATTAGTAACTTCTTGTTCTTGTTCTTGTTCTTGTTCTTGTTCATTACATTGATGGACTTGATCGTCACTACTTGTGTCACTATCGCACCGGTTAAACAACTTTGTACCTAAATCATTGCTATCATTCTCTTCGTTTTCAAACAAACAATTCTTATTAAAGTCATAATTATTGTTGCTTTGTTCTTGATTATGTGAACCATTATAATCCGTTTCTGTTTCGTCTTC
>NZ_JAACGG010000138.1:0-762 GCF_022810525.1 Candidatus Cardinium sp. cByotN1 | reverse complement strand
CTCTCTCTCTCTCTCTCTCTCTCTCTCTCTCTTCTTCGATTCTCATAGAACGAATATTTATTCTCCATCTTTCAATAATTTTCTTCCTCTTCTTCTTCTTCTTCTTCTTCTTTTCCACCGAATTTCTCTCGCCAACTCATACGAAAAGTACCGAAAGAAGTATGCAAAAATAATCATGGATGCAAAACATTTGGAACACCTTGAACATCCCTTTTCCTCAGCCCACTTATTTGTTCAGCTGGACTGAATCCTATTAATATGAATCTTGATGATTAGGTTCTGACCAGTAGAGCAATACTAAGCATCTGGTAGCTGGAAAAACCTTCATCAGTCGAGTGGAAGGGTTCTTCATATGCTTAACCAGCAAAGTAGGTTGATTAAAATAAGTCTGACAAACGGTCTCTCTCTCTCTCTCTCTCTCTCTCTCTCCCTCTCTTTCTCTTTCTCTTTCCTAAACGTAAACACACAAGCTATCCATTAGATGCTGGAAATTGGTCTTCCATAAGGAACAGACTCACCACTTTCACGCTTTTCGAGCTTTAGAATCGAATTGATTCCTGACCAGCGACTAAGAAGATTATTTATGTAAATTTCAACAATTTGAGCTGTCTGATGATTCATTATTAGAGTGTTTTTCTGTTGAAGAAGAGTATAAGCTCCAGATCTGTTGAGACCATATCGTTCATAATTAGATCATCCAGGTTTTTTTTGGTCAAGTTCAAAATGAGAGCCATCGAGAGGAAAATATGGAATAAGAAGTGG
>NZ_JAACGG010000137.1:0-2085 GCF_022810525.1 Candidatus Cardinium sp. cByotN1 | reverse complement strand
AGCCAAAAAAATTCAGCCCTGGCTAAAAAGTTGTGGAAAAGCGCTTCTTACAGCTGAAAAAACAGAATTTGGCCGCTACGCGGGCTTCAAACAGGCTGTTTTTCTGGTCAGCTGTAATGGGTGCTTTCTGGTCGCAACTTTTTACAAGGGGCATTTTTTCTTTTTGTGTGTACTGCTGCCATAGGGCTGCATAGAAACTCTTTCTTGTGATTTTTGACCTGATTGATCTATAAATCTTATTATTTGAGGTTTTCCAAGAGCTCTATTGACTTTGCCATCTTTTTAAGCACCTAGAAAGACTATGTTGCCAGTGGGGAATATTGATCTGAAATACTTGGCGAAAGGAAGATTTGCTTAGTACACTATAGTAAGGCCTTTGCAGCTCCATAAAAGAGGATCGGGGTGCCAAAGAACAACTATTAGGAAAAGCTGTTAGAATAGCATAAGCAAAGTCATACCAACTGGCTACCCCCTCATTCGTATAATGGTAGATACCGGAAGGATAATATCCTGGACTATTTTTAGCGATTTTTTCAATAATCTGCCAAATAGCTGTTGCCAGATCATAAACATAAGTAGGGCTGCTTATTTGGTCATCAACCATTTGAATAGCGCTTCCTTTCTGCGCCAATGCAACCATTTTGGTAAAAAAATTATGCCCTTTTTCTCCATACAACCATGCCGTTCGAATAATATAAAAATGAGTAGCCCGTGCTGCTACTAATGCTTCTCCGTCTCGCTTGGATCGACCATATTGATTAAGTGGATCCGTGGGATCATTTGGCTCCAATGGGCGCCCTGTATTAGTCCCAAAAACATAGTCTGTTGAAAGATGGAAAAGCACAATATGGTATTTTGCAGCTAATGCCGCCAAATAGCCCGCACCTATCCTATTTACCTGAAAGCAGGTGGCTACGTCTTGTTCTGCCAAATGTACATTAGTATAGGCAGCACAATTTATAATGTATTTTACCCCATGTGATTTGATGCAAGACTCTATTTGATCTGCATCTGTAATATCGAGCATGGACTTACTACAAAATAGTGGTACAAACAAAGAATGAGCTGGAAAGGTAGCCTGTAAAGCAATGCCTAACTGACCTTGTGCACCGGTAATTAGAATAACAGACATAACCATTTAGTAGAAAACCTACTGCTAGTAGCACTTTATTTTATCGAAGCGTCTATACTCCTCACATACATTTGGTATGCTTCGGTGATCGACTACACTTTCTCCTAAAAATTGGTCACCACAAATGGCTTTTGCAAGAGATCTAATCTTAAACCATACAAAAGCAATCACGGCAACACTATTTTATCTTAAATAATTGGAACACTATTTTTTTTTTGTTACCATTAATTGTGGGGGCAAGCTATTAGGCATAAGAAATGTCTCAGAAACAGCACTTAGAAAACATAAAAGTGGCTTTTAGCCGCTCATTTAGTTATATTAGCCTTAGAAAACATAAGTTAAGTTAACAAACAAAAAACAAAAAACAAACATACATATGTCAATACCTATAAAAAAAATAATACTTTTACTGCTTATACCTATCGGAGCGATCAATGAATGCGGTAAGCGTCAACCAAATAGCCAACGTAAGGGCAGTAAGCTAAATAAGGCACAGGTGAACCCAAAAGGTCAACGCCAAACAGATCAAAAAAAACTTTTGAGGAATAATCAAACCAACAATAATAATACCAAAAGCAAACTGGATGCTCAAAACTCAGATAATAAGGGAACACCATCAGAAGATAATAGGATAACACCACCAGAAATAATAAATAACAATGAAAAGCATGACAAAGAAAAAAATGGAGATCTCGCAGACATGGCTAACCAGGATAACAGTATAGATAATCAAGACCAAGATCCAAAAAAAGATGAGTCTACTGAAACAAAAAAGGGAGGGCTGATAAAACGAATTAAGCAATTGTTCAAACGAGAAAAAAACAAAAATAGCTAAGAAAATTAGCCTAGATCTAAAGTAGACCTTAGGGTGCAGTGGTAAAGCTGTGCTTGCTGATCGCAAATTTTGTTTTCGTTCACCACTATGGCTTATGTTAGGAAAAAACGCGCCCTTT
>NZ_JAACGG010000136.1:0-2221 GCF_022810525.1 Candidatus Cardinium sp. cByotN1 | reverse complement strand
TTTTTTGGCTACTTTTTTATCAAGAAAAAAGTAACAACAAAAATTCATTTTTTACCAGTGTCAGGAACAGATACACCATCATACCGCTCCTAAAAAACTGGATTGCATATATTCTCTTTGTTAGGCTATAACACACGTCCGTAGGTGAGGGCTGAATGGATGCTCTATTTACCACTCCGACTAAGCAGGAACAGATATATCTGAAGATTCACTGATTTGTAATTGACCAGGATGTTGATAGTATATTTCTTTCTTATCTAACATGGCCCTTATAACATCCAATAATTCTTTCTCTTTTTCAGGAGCCACTGCTTCTATTATTTTTTTTAGATCTTGTTTGCCATGTTTAATGGCATGCATAACATAGTTTCTACCTTCTGTTATAAGTTCATCTTTTATAGTTCTGGTTGCCTTGCTTTTGCAAATATCGCATTGGTTACACACCAATTCATTTTCATCAAAATAATCCAATAATACAGCCAAGCGACAGCGGCGATCATTGGTAACATATTCTATTACTGACTCTATTTGTTGATAAGCTGTTTTATTTCTTTGCTCAATTTTATGAATGGGTAAGGGTAGTTCAGTAGCAAGATAACGTGGTGTTAAAAAAGTAATTTGTGGAGTTGCTTTTTGTGGAAAGTATTCTAAAACCTTTAGTCGATGCAAGGCATGTAATTGTTCCTGTACTTTAGATTCTGCAAGTTGAGTGAACTGGGCTATTTTTTTTTCAACAATCGTACAATATGGTGTAAAAAGTGTGCCACCATAGAGCCTTAACAGTCCTTTAATGCACCAATCATAAGCAGGATGATGGAGTTGGAATGCATACAAATCTTCCCTAGATAACAAAAAATAAACCCTTGATGGCTGATAATAGGCCTCATTAAGTTGTATAAACCCTTCTAACTCCAATGCTTTTAATCCATAATAGGCCTCTTTCGTGTATAACCCGGTTGTCTGCTTAAAATCTTCTAAGTCGAAATCATAAGTTACAAAAGCATGAGAACCAACCGCAATTTTATAATAATTAACCAGATGCTGGTAAACTTTTCTTATTTGATCAATAGTCGGATAACTTTCTTTACATTTTTGTTTTAAAAGTATAATGTCTTGTAAATCATACCAAAGAATAGCATAAGCAGTCAAATTATTCCGACCAGCTCTTCCTGCTTCCTGACAATAAGCTTCTAATGAAGCAGGTAAATCTAAGTGCACCACTAAAGAAACATCTGCTTTATCAATACCCATACCAAAGGCCGCTGTAGCCACCATAATGCGTACTTTATTTTGCGTCCATAAGTTTTGCTTAATAGCTCTATCAGCCGTAGTTAAACCAGCATGGTAAAATACACTAGTCATACCATTTTTTTGCAAAAAATTAGCTATGGTTTCTGTTTTTTTCCGTGTGTTTACATAGATAATAGCCGGTCCAGCAGTCTGTTTTAAAGCTTTGAGCAGTTGTGCTTCTTTATGATCTGTTTTGCGTACCCAGTAAATAAGATTAGGTCTATGAAAAGTTTGTGCAAAAAGGAGTGGTTTATTCAATTGCAAACGATTTTGAATATCTTGTTTAACCCTTTTAGTGGCAGTAGCGGTAAAGGCTACTGTATTAGCCTTTGGAATGGTTTGCTTAAAATGTGCAATTGCTAAATAAGAAGGTCTAAAGTCATAGCCCCATTGAGAAATACAATGAGCTTCATCCACCACTAAGGTGGTAATAGACATGGTAGCGGCACGCAATTTAAAGAGGTCAGTCTGTAATCGTTCTGGAGATACATACAATAATTTAACATTACCATATAAACAATTATCTAGCCTGCGCTCTATTTCTACGCTAGACATACCTGAGAAAATAGCCTCTGCATGAACACCTCTTTGGGCAAGTTGGGTGACTTGATCCTTCATAAGCGCAATAAGTGGTGTTACAACAAGCGTTAACCCTTCTTTGCACAAAGCTGGTAATTGAAAACAAAGTGATTTTCCACTACCAGTAGGTAAAAAAACCAATACATCTCGACCATCTATAATAGTCCTAATGATGGCTTCCTGAAGGGGTCTAAAAGCGTGATAGCCCCAATGTTTGCTTAATAAATCATAAACTTTTCCCATGGTTTGGAATGGCTTTCTAGCTGCTTTAGAGTAGAATAAATAAAAAAAGTTATTGTCTCAACTATAATTATTCTTAGATAGTTTTTCACTTGTATCCGTTCACGACTGT
>NZ_JAACGG010000135.1:0-5773 GCF_022810525.1 Candidatus Cardinium sp. cByotN1 | reverse complement strand
CACTCACAAAAGTCTCTATGGATCCCTTGCTTAAGTATCATGGCAGCTCCTGCTGCTTGTTTCCAATTGAGTAGTTCTTCGTTTGCTGTGGTGTGTAAGTCTACTAATTGAAAACCTGCAAACATATAGCTTTCTACCTGTTTTAGGTTAGGAAATAAATCATGAAGATTAGTAGGACCTTTATACGGCTTATTTCCATTGTACAAACAGATATTGATGATAGCTGGTAAAGATGTGGTGTCATGCTCACTAAGATGTTGCCTAATTAATTGTGCATTATATTCTAGAAATCTCAATAGCATTAATGGATCTTCACTAGATTGATGTTCTAGATTTAGATAGATGTAGTTCTCTGTTCCCTTTATAAGCGCTTTAAAAATACAATCACTGTTGCTATTTTTACCTATAGCGCTCACAAACTCTCTATTGGCCAGTATTAAACTATCTTGATCTATTTGCCTGAAAATTTCTTTTGGTAAATTGGCCTCTAGAAACGATAATATTACGCTTTTTGTGCCAAATGTTTGCTTAAAAAATTTGTCGTGTGGGTGATGAACTGTATCCTGATTTTCTTTTTCCTTCTCTTTTTTCTTAGTCATGTGATCAATGTATTAGTTAATAAAGCTGCTTTTTCTTTTGTTTTGTGCCTTTCGAGTAACAGAAAAATATACTTCCATAACTTAAATGCCATCCAATACTTAGGACTAACTTCGCCTTCTATTAATGTATAAATGAACGCTTCTTGATTTATTTTCATCTTGCTAGAGAAGACTAAATCACTGAGTTTTTCTTTTAAATTTTCCTCTACAAATGATTCTTTTTCAACCTTAAGCTTGGTTAAATCCAATAAGGATTTACACGATTCTGGTAAATAATGATTTAAAAATTACTGAGCAGCTACTGGATCGGAAAGGATCTTTTTGCAAGTCCATCGTGTTTTAGTCTTTTTTCATAGAGATAACTGCTTAAGAAGCGTCAAATAGTTGGAAAGGAATAATAAGAAATAATTACTTAAATGTATTTTATAGTACAAATATAATATTTTAATTCTAAAAAAGTACAAAAATGAACTAATTTTAGTTGTATTGCTATGAGCACTACGTTCCAACTTGCTATTGCAATTTGATAAATGGTTCCACATAAGGTTTATTTACACACGGTTTTACATAGTACCTTAATTACACACTTTGCCTATCAATTTTCTCTATAATTGCATCCAATATCCAGCTATGTCTAGATTTTTTTACTTGATAGTATCCATGTGTACATTGATTATCAATTTTTTGAATTAGACTATTAGGTAATCTTAATTGTATATTTTGTATAATTCGCTCTTCTTTTTTATTATCATGAAATACAGCATCACCCTTGTTGATAAGGTCACTTACTTTACGTTCATAAGATGGTAGTTTTTTAGAAATAGCGATTTTTAATATCATTTTAATATTATTATATTTTAATTTGATGTTATCATAGTTATAATTTAGTATTAATCTGATTCTAAATTAATACTAACCAGAAAATTAAATAAAGCATTAAACTCTTGTATAGCTTTTACATCTTTGGGCTTTGTCTCAGTAATTGCTAGTCCTTTTGAAGATGTATTTGGAAACGATTTTCTGTTTCTTATAAAAATATTTATGAACTCCAATGTTTTAATTCTCCTTAAGAAAGTCAGCAGCCTCAATATTATCTTGCCCATTAAAATTGGCTTTATTGAGAGGCGACCCCTGTAAGGGGTAATTTCTGATCGCAATTTTTACAAGGGGCGTTTTTGCTTTTTGTGCATAACTCTACCACAGTCGTGAATGGATATAGGGCAGTATTTTTATTTCTGTATAAAGATCAATACAATAATATATCGATCAGTTCTGTAATTACTTTTTAACCTTGTTAATGTTTGCTTTATGGTTTGTTTGAATATGCCCTTATATATAGTGGTCGCTTTTTTGGTATTAACACTGGTAGTAGGGATTTATTTTAGTAGAAAAAAAACCACTTTTCGAGAATATGCGGTCGGGAATAAACAATTTGCTACCGCTACGCTGGTGGCTACGGTATTGGCTACTACTTATGGAGGAGGAGGATTACTGCGTACCGTGGAGTGTGTCCATAACCTAGGCTTATGGTGGATAGTTGTTGTATTGTTGGGTTCTTTTGGATTTTGGACGATCAGTAGGTTAGTCTTGCGTATGGGGTCATTTATGGAACATCTCTCTATGGCAGAAACAATAGGAAGTATTTATGGTAGCTATCCAAGGATTATTGCCGCGCTGGTTGGCATATGCAATTGCATCATTACAGTTACTATGCAAATTAATGTAATATCTCAGGCTATTAGCATGTCTTTAGGGGCGCTTGACCCGCTTATAATGACTGTTTTTGCTACCTTATTCCTTATTTTTTATTCCTCTTTTGGTGGTATTCGCGCTGTTACCTATACAGACGTGTTGCAATTTCTAACTTTCTCAGTTATCATTCCTCTTTTGGCTTGGTTTGTATTTGTAAGGCTAGGTAAACCAATTACAGAAATGGGGTCTATCCTACAAAGCGAAACTAAATTTCAATTTAGTAATCTGCTCCAATTTAATACTAAACTATTTAGTATCTTTCTACTACTTCTATCTTTTATGGTCGATTACATAGAGCCCCATATTATGCAGCGGGTGTACATGTCTTCTGGCCCCATTCAGGCTCAAAAAGTTTTTTTGTATGCTACTATTTTTAGATTTATTATAGCTTCTTTTATCGTTCTAGTTGGCTTATTAGTTTTTGTAGGAGCACCTAATTTATCTAAATCACAAGTTTGGGGGTATATAATAACTCATCTTCCGCCTATTTTCAAGGGGTTTATTACTCTTAGTTTACTTGCTATGACGATGTCTACAGCTGATTCTTGTTTGAATGCTTGCTCTGTTATGTTTAGCCATGATATCCTGAGAACCTTACAAAATAAAAAAGAAATTTCTGATTCACATCAACTTAAAATAGCTAGATGGACCACACTAGTGGTAGGTTTATTCGCTATGTTGTTGGCTTTTCGTTGTAAAGATCTGCTATTATTAATGTATTGGTCCCTTGATTGTGCTATACCTATCGTCACAGCTCCTTTTATTTTAGCAGTTTTTGGATTTCGAGGTACTTGCCGTACCGCTTTAATCGGCATGGCTACTGGTCTATTAACCATTCTAGCTTGGAATCAATTCATTGAACCTTCAACAGGCATAGACGGCTCGTTTATTGCGATGCTAGCCAATGGTCTAGCCATGATGGCTGCTCACTATCTCTTGAAACAACCCAAAAGTGCAGGTTGGGTTGGACCAGATAGCGATTTTAAACAAGTGCAACAAGAATAGGCGCGTAAGCGAGCAGAACGGAAAGAAGCGATAAAAAATAGCTGGGCCAATAGAAAGGCCGCTTTGGCTAAGCTCAAACCGAGTCATACCACCATCGTATGTATCGGAGTCTACCTGGCCATTACTAGCTTAGTAACGCATTTTATATCCCTTGTTGCCAATAATGGTTCTTCGCTTATGATTCAACTTATAGTAGCCGCTTTTTTTGTAGGGTATCCCTTTATTTATGATAACTCTAAAAGAATAAGAGGCCTACCCAATGGACTGGTTTGGCTAATTGGGTTAGTGGTTTATTTTCCTTTAAACTTGCTTTGGAATTGTTCCCATTCGGTAGACCCAATCTTTAAGCTATCCCTCTCTTTTACCCATTTTGCCATAATGTTATGGAGCTTGCCACTTGATCTAGCGATAGCCGTTATAACAGTTACCTTGTTAATAGCTATTTATCCGATCTCTATTGGCGTTTCTTATCCACTATTGTACTCCTTATTGCCGCTATTGCTAGCGAGCTTATTTCTCTTTGCGATTATTATCTGCTTGAGAGTTCAGCAAGGTAATCTTATGAGACAAAATTTTTACCTAAAAGATCAGGAACAGATTAGGTCCGGTCAACAACTCAAGGCCTCTCTCTATGATGCGACTTTGGTCCCTTCTAATCATGCGCCTGTTGCTAAAAGTTATGGCTTTATTTTAGAGCAAGTAGTCCGTAAAGTGGAGGAGTCTATCTCGTTTTTAGATAAGGATACCCCCCTTTTTAAGGAAGACTTTCAAAGTATTATTAATAAGTTGTACGATTGGGTCACTTATTTTAACAGAAGGGAAAAAGTCAAAGAACATGCCTTGCTGCAACCTACTAAAATTACCTTAGATAAGCTCATGCGTAAGGTAGAAGTGGCTTTAGCTCAAGAGATAGGTACACCCCCTAGGCTATTGGTAGAAATCATAAATAGTTCTGATCAAGAACCATCCCCTTATATTATATGCGATATTCATCAAGTCGTTTATTTATTGGTTAAGGCTGTTCTACGAATTGGTAGGTTAGAAGGTCCGCATGCACCGATTGTTCGAATACAACTCCATCCTACCACTTTGCGGTTTAAGCAAGCGGATGCTATTGACAACACTCGTCCTACCTTTATGGAGTTTCAAGCTACTGCCCTGGTAGTCAGTCAGGCTACTACTGCTTCTGATGTGCTTCCAAAAGTAAAGTCCTGCTATGATGAACTGAATCCTATGGACCCTAAAAAGTTGAACTATGAGCCACCATCCATAGATCTGGAGCAAGATACCCTATCTAGTATGGTGCATGCCCATTATGGCTATTTGGAACTTTATACTCATGAAAAGCAGCCTACTATATTGCTCGTTTTACCTAGTGATGTGACTGATATTAGAGATAAGATGACTGTTGCATTTCCTTTAGACTCCTTAACCTCAGATGCTCCTGTCACCCCTAAAGAACAAGCCGATTCTATGATGGCCTTAATGCAGTTCCATGACCATATCTGTAAATATGTATCTAAAGAGGCGCCTATTGATATAAAAACCATTTCAGGGTTGCTTCTATTGCTACGGCAACATTTTGGCTTTAAGCGCCATAGCTCAGGACAATTATTTTATGTTCGTGCGGTAGGGATTGCCGAAATAGTGGTAGACTGGGTTTTTCACTCACCTAAAGTAATTTATGCCTCTTTGCTCTACGAATTGGTACGTCGTACTTCTCTGCCTCTTTCTTACATCAAAGCACATTATAATTTAGGGGTTTACGCTTTTGTGTCTAATGTAGTAAAGATAGACAAACGGGAAGAGTTAGATGATCCTTCTTTGCTCTGTGTACAGAATCGACTGGAAAAAGCGCTTAAAGAAGATCATGTACAACTCTCTGTTCTTTTTATCAAACTAGCTGAGCGGCTTTATGATTTACGTCATGCAGCTGATTATCTCTATTTAACAGAGGTTCAGCATATGGCGAAAGAAACCCTCACGATAGATATTCCCATAGCCAATCAATACTTGGGACCAGAGATAGGAGAAGCATTAGAAGTAGCAGCGAAAACCGCACTAAATTCTTGTAAGGATAGAAGTATAGGTAAAGGATAAAAAACATAAAAATAAAATAAATTTTTCATGTTACTTATATCTTAGTTTTAGGGGTCACGTTAGGAAGCTGAAAATAAAGCACGCTAAGCGTATAACAGCTCGGAAAAGTTGGAAAACAAAATAATAACTTAGTTACCTCATAAGTTCGTGATCCATCTGATAAGACGAAATGACAAGAAAAATGCTCTTAAAAAAAATAAGTTAATTAGAACTCATTATCTGTTATATCTTGCTTAGTATAAATTAATAACTGATGTTATAAATAATGAGTTAAATTCGTACATTTTAATCCTTGTTTCTGTTCACCCAATGGCGTC
>NZ_JAACGG010000134.1:0-3697 GCF_022810525.1 Candidatus Cardinium sp. cByotN1 | reverse complement strand
AAGTAAGATAAAAAAGCCTTGTAATCAAATAAAAATAATTAAAAATCCCTTAAGTTGACGCCATTGAGTGAACCGAAACATATTTTATTGATGTTCAAATATAATAGTCTTTATTCAGCCCAATGGTATACAGTAATTTTTATATCACTCTTTACAAGAATCGTTTGCCTATTTTGCTACATTGGTCAATGGGTACTATATGACTTTTATATTGGAATTATATTTCTTTTTTTGTATTGTGCTCTAAGCAGTTTATTATGCAAATACTTCATAAGCTGTTCTCTTGTATTATATAATTTATATTAAACATTATGAAAAAGTATCTAAATTATACCCTAACGCTATTTACCGCGCTATTCAGCCTACATATTTTTTTTTCTTGCATAAGGGGAACACGCCTAAGGCGCCAACCAATGGATGCCGGAAAAACCGCTTTAGATTCTACTTTACATCAAAAAGCAGGGCTAAACGCTGGCTTAGATAAAACACCTAACCAACGGACTGGGCTAACACCACTGGGTCTACATATAAATAAAGGTCATAAGGCATTGGTTGTTGCTTTAATTAATTTAAAAAGCACCAATATTAACCATACAGGGGACAAGCCACCTGCACTTTTCTATACGTTGCAGTGTCAACAACCAGATATAGCGCTGGATTTATTAAAGCACCCTAGACATAACGAGCTAGATGTTACATATACCTTTCCAGATACAGGAGATACTGCTTTGCATCTGGCCGCTTTGAATGGCCATACAGAGGTAGTCAAAGAAATCTTAACCAATCCGGGGGTTAATGTAAATGCGAAAAATAACGATGGATGGACTGCCTTACATATAGCAGCTTGGCGTGGCTATACAAAGGTGGTTAAAGCACTCTTAACCCAGGAGAAGATTAACATAAATGCAAAAGATAAATACGATTTTACTGCCTTGCATCTGGCAGTTGAAGGGGGCTATACAGAGGTGGTTAAAGCACTCTTAGCCAATGAGAAGATTGATATAAATACGAAAGATAAATACGGTGATACTGCTTTGTATCTGGCAACTCTCTGGAGATATACAGGGTTAGTTGTAGCACTCTTAAAGCATGATAAGATTGATATAAATGCGAAAAATAATGACGGATGGACTGCCTTGCATGTGGCAGTATGGCATGGCTATACAGCGATAATGAAAGCACTCTTAAAGCATGATAGGATTGATGTAAATGTTAAAAATAAAGATGGATGGACTGCCTTGCATTTGACCGCTTTGAAAGGCCATACAGAGGTAGTCAAAGTACTCTTAACCAAGGAGCATATTGATATAAATGCGAAAAATAACAAGAACGAAACGCCTCTCTTTTTAGCATCAAAAGCCGGTCACAAACCAGTAGCTCATCTCTTGCTTCAATTACCAGATATTGATTTAAGTGTCCCAGGTTATACTAATCTTCTCCACTGGGCAGTTGATAAGGGTTATGAAGGCATAACACGATTGATTTTACAAGTTAAACCTGATTTTAATATTGAAAATCATCACGATTTACTACACTTAGCGGCATCGAAAAGCTATCTAGATACAGTTAAGGCTTTTTTAGAAATACCACAAGGTATTAATGTAAATAGCCAAAATAAAAATGGATATACTGCTTTGCATATGGCAGCTATCAACGGACGTATAAATGTAGTGGAAGAACTGATAAACAATGATAAAATTAATGTAGATGCGCAAAATCAATATGAAGAGACTCCCCTGCATCTGGCAATTAGAGAAGGCTATACAGGTGTTGTAGAAGCGCTTATACAAGCTAAGGCAAATCTAAATAGCCAAAACAACAGCAAAGATGCCCCTTGACATCTAGCACTATATAAAGGTCATGTAGATATAGTAAAGTTTTTAATAGCATTACAAGGCATTAACTTAACTATGAAAGGTAATAATCAGAAAACTCCTCTAGACTTGGCAAGGAAAGAGGAGATGAAAGATCTAATTAAAAGCAAGTTAGCTGGTCCAAGCATTGGTAAGTAAAAGAGGATCCTTACTGTAATAGCTCCCTGGTAACTGTTTTTCTTTTTAAAACCCAATAAAATAGCTTTTATCAAATAACGATTTATCTATGATCTACTATTCCACTACACTTTTAATGGTACTGGCCTTTTTGATATTCACCCTTCTGGTAGGCCTTTACGCTACTAAAAAGGCAATTACATTTCGGGAATATGCTGTAGGCAATAAATCCTTTCATACTAGTAAACTGGTGGTTACAACGTTGGCTACAATTTTTGGAGGAGCATCTATGATGGTGTGGACAACCTGCTTCTATGATTGGGGTATATATTCCATGACTTTTTCCATTATCCTTATGTTCCGTTATTCGATGTGCAGTCTGCTGGGGCTGCGTATGGGACCATTTATGCAACATCTCTCTATTGCAGAGACTATAGGTAGCATATATGGTAAGTATCCAAGGCTTATTGTCGCTTGTATCAGTATCTGCTTTATGATTAGTATGGTTTCTCTTGAAATCAATGTAATGTCCTCTATTATCGCCATGTGTATAGATTCGATTGATCCTCGTATCTTTACCATGTTGGCTACTTTAATCCTTATTATTTATGCTACTTTTGGGGGTATTCGTGCCGTTACTGTTACGGATGTATGGCAGTTTGTGACTTTTACTATCATGATTCCTCTGCTTATGAAGTTTGTATTTATAAAAACAGATAAGTCCTTGTTAGAGGCTTTTTTATTTTTAAAAAAGCACCACGAATTTAGCTTAAGCAATTTCTTCAAAGTTGATAGCAACACACAAAAATCGGGTCTGCTTTTAGAGTTTTTAAGTACTGTACCTTTTATATCTCCCACAGTTATACACAGAGCCTATATGAGTGCTGGTCCTATGCAAATCAGAAAAGTGTTTTTGTGTGTGAGCTTGATAATACCTGTTATAATCATTTTTCTGTTGATTATTAGCCTATTTGTTTTTGTAGGAGCTCCTAATCTCCCCGTACAAGCAGTTTGGCCATATATACTGGCTGATATGCCACCTGTTTATAAAGGATGTTTCATGATTAGTGTATTAGGCATGGCCATGTCCACGGCTGATTCTAATTTACACACTGCTTCGATTATGTTTAGCCATGATGTGGTGCAAAGTATTCGAGGTATAAAACGAGACCCCTACATAGACCAGCTTCGAATTGCCAAATTAGCTGGATTATTTACAGGCCTACTGTCTATGATTGTAACCCTTTACTATCTTGACCCATTGGACCTAGCTGAGTATGTGATAGAACCTATTACATTCGCTATGCCGATTATAGTGCTCCCCCCTTTTATTTTAGCTCTTTTTGGTTTTCGGGGTACTACTTGCACGGCTTTGGTCGGCATGGCTACAGCTATAGTAATGGCTACAGGTATAGTAGTCACTTATGGTTGGTACGACTGGGTTAAAGATATTATGGTTTTGTCGGGTATTCTAGCCAATGGCCTGGCTATGATGGCCGCCCATTATTGTCTAAAACAACCAAAAGGTCAAGGCTGGGTTGCGCTAGATCCGCAACAAAAAAGAATACAACAGCTTATACGAGCATTTAAAAGATATAAAAAGCGCCTAGACTTAAAGTAAATAAGGAATTTTGTTTTAGCCTTTGCTTGTATCTGTTCCTGACGCTGGTAGAAAATGAATTGTTTAAAGCTACTTTTTGCTTGAT
>NZ_JAACGG010000133.1:0-307 GCF_022810525.1 Candidatus Cardinium sp. cByotN1 | reverse complement strand
TCTATTTGATTTAGCTAAAGCTTTTCTTTTACAAAGAAAAAAATTATCAAAATGAAATTTTAAAAAATTTTTAAAAAAAATAAAATTTAAATTAATTTTAAAAAAAAATAAAATAAAAAATTAGCAAAAAAAGAAATAATAAAAATTTTTTAATTGCGTGCCAGCAAAAGCGGTTAAACGACTAATAAATAAAAAAAAATAAAAAGATTTAAAAAGAGAAAAATAAAAAAGTGAAAAATAAAATAAAAAATAAACTAGAAGAATATGAGAAGAAGTTAAAAGAAACAAACGAGGAAATAAGCAATCT